>JBFKXV010000356.1:0-3476 GCA_041637935.1 Burkholderiales bacterium
CCTGCCAGCGATACACCGAAGTACACCCATCCAGCACATTGACACAACCCGCCAGGCGCTTCTCGACCAGTGTCTTCGCCAGTTGCAATGCGCTCTCCCGGTCGGGCAAATTGGTCAGCACCAAAAGGGTTTTGTCGGCGGCGTCAGTCATCAGGCGCGCACAGCAGCAATGCCCTCATGCACAGAAGGGTATCGCAAACGAACACGCAATTCCTTCTTCAGTCGCGCATTCGACAGCCGTCGCGATTCGCGCATGAAGCTCAGGGACGTTTCCGGGACACAGCTCTGTGCGCCCTCCCAGCTCACGCGCGGTGGTTGCGGCAAACCGACGCGGTCCGCAACGAGGTCGAAGTAGTCTCCCATTTTCATCGACGAGTCGTCCGATGCGTTGTAGGTGCGCCCCCTTTTCCCCCGCACCAAGGCAGCCAACACAATACGTGCAAGATCGTCCGCGTGAATATGGTTGGTATAGGCATCGTGCTCGGGTGCAAGTGCTGGCATTCCGGATCTGAGCCGGGCAAGCGGCAACCTCTCGGATGCATAGATTCCCGGAACGCGAAGCACAGTGACGTGCGTACCGCTCTCCGCACCCCAGGCACGCAGCACGCGTTCAGCATCGCTGCGCCGCCTGGCTCGAGGCGACATCGGCATAGTGGGACGGGTTTCCGCCACGAGCGCCCCGCGACAATCGCCGTAAACGCCGCTGGTGCTCATATAAACCAGTCGCTGTGGTATGCTGCCGCCCTTTGCCAGGGCGCGGACCAGGTTTGAAGTACGCGTATCGCGTAAGCCTGTTCGCGGCGGCGGCACGAGGTGGACGACATCGTGTGCAAGTCCGGCGAGTCGCTCGAGCGTTGCAGGCCGGTCGAGATCGGCAGCCACCGGGACTGCACCGAGTGCGCGTAGCGGCTGTTGGTGTTGCGGTGATCGCGATAGGGCATAGACGCGCCAGCGCCCGCGCACGATCTGTGCGAGGCGCAGACCGATGTCGCCGCATCCAACAATTAACAGTCTTCGCATGCTTGTATTCTAGGGGAACTTCGCACCCGCGCATGCGATCGGATCAAAGCAATCGAGGTGATTGAAAATATGCCGTTCGAGGTCAAGATAGAGCCAACCGGACACAGCTTTACGACCGGCGAGGACGAAACCGTACTCGCCGCGGCACTTCGTCAGGGCTTCGTCTTACCCTACGGATGTCGCAATGGAGCGTGCGGGTCCTGCAAGGGCAAAATTCTTTCGGGCACCGTCGATTACGGAAATCCGCAGCCAGCCGCACTTGCCGAATTCGAGAAAAGTGCCGGCTTCGCGCTGTTTTGCCAGGCCACGCCGACCAGTGACCTGGTCATCGAAGCGCGTGAAATCAGCGGTGTCGGCGAACTGGAAGTCAGGCGGCTTCCGTGCCGCGTGCAACACATGCACAAGGCGGCCGATGACGTGATGATACTGAAGCTCAAGCTGCCGGCGAACGAACGGCTGCAATTCCTCGCCGGCCAGTACCTGGATATTCTGCTTCGTACCGGCAAACGACGCAGCTATTCAATGGCAAATCCACCGCATGACGATGAGTTCGTTGAACTGCATGTGCGAAACATGGAGCACGGTGCTTTTACCGAGTTCGTGTTCGGCCGCATGAAAGAGAAGGACATACTGCGTTTCGAAGGTCCGCTGGGAACGTTCTTTCTGCAGGAAGACTCCGACAAGCCGATGATTCTTGTCGCCAGTGGCACTGGATTCGCACCGATCAAGAGCATCGTAGAACATGCCTTCCATGTTGGCATTGAGCGGCCCATGACACTGTACTGGGGCGGGCGTCGGCCGCAGGATATCTACATGGGAGAACTGGCCGGTCAATGGCAGCAAGGGCGCGACAACCTGACCTTCATTCCGGTCATCTCGGACGCCTTGCCGGAGGACAATTGGACCGGCCGAAGCGGTCTCGTCCATCGCGCTGTGATGGAAGATTTCCCGGATATGTCCGGCTACCAGGTTTATGCTTGCGGTGCACCAGTGATGGTGGAAGCCGCTCACCGCGACTTCACAGCACAGTGCGCATTGCCTGAAGAGGAGTTCTTTTCCGACGCGTTCACGCCGTCAGTCGATCCGGCCCCCGAATAGCATTGCGCCGCCTCACCCGCTGTTTCTGAGTCCGGCGCTGATTCCGTTCATGGTCAGTAGTATCGCCCGCTTCAGGCTTTCATCCTGCTCCCCTTTACGATAGCGAAGCAGCAAATCGACCTGCAAGTGATTGAGCGGATCAATGTATGGTGAACGGCTCTGCAGGCTTCTCGCCAGCGCCGGATTGGCCTCCAGCAGGTGTTGCTGTCCGGTAATAGCCAACAGCCAATGCACGGTGCGGTGCCACTCCTGCTCGATGCGGGAGAAAACCTCCTGCCCGAGTTGCGCATCGCTCACCAATTCGACATAGCGTGACGCAATGCTGATATCGCTCTTGGCGAGAACCATATCCATGTTCGATAGCAGGGCATGGAAGAATGGCCATTTCTGGTACATGTCACGTAGTAGCGCAACGCTGTCTTCACCGTTCTGCGTTATCCAGTGTTCGACGGCCGAACCGAATCCATACCAACCCGGTAACATGATGCGCGCCAGCGACCAGGAGAACACCCACGGAATCGCCCGCAGATCCTCGATCCGGTCGGACTTGCGGCGCGAAGCGGGACGGCTGCCGACATTGAGATCGGCAATTTCCGCGATCGGAGTCGCGGCACGATAGAATTCGACGAAACCGGGCGTTTCGTAAACCAGCGCACGGTACACACTGTATGCATGGGCACTCATCGCCTCCAGCGCATTGTAGTAACCAGGCTGTTCGTGGCTGTGGTCTTTCGATGCGAGCAAAGTCGCTTCCAGCGTTGCGGCAACCAGGGTCTCGAGGTT
This sequence comes from Burkholderiales bacterium, assembly GCA_041637935.1. GTDB lineage: Bacteria > Pseudomonadota > Gammaproteobacteria > Burkholderiales > Eutrophovitaceae > SG8-40. The sequence continues at coordinate 2,902 of JBFKXV010000356.1, forward strand.
ACGCCGCCCGATTTCCGAATCCGAGTATTTACTGGCTATAACCTCGCCCTGCTCGGTGATGCGTATCTGCCCCGCCACGCTACCGGGCGGTTGCGCCAGAATCGCGTTGTAGCTGGGCCCACCACCACGGCCGACGGTGCCGCCGCGACCATGGAACAGGCGCAATCCGATACCGTGCTCGGCAAACACTTTCACCAGACCCACTTCGGCCTTGTACAGCTCCCAGTTTGCGGTCAGAAATCCGCCGTCCTTGTTGCTGTCGGAATAACCCAGCATGACTTCCTGAACGTCGCCGCGGCTGTCGAGCATTGCACGGTAGTAGTGCTCCCGGAACAGGCTATCCATAACCTGCCCCGAGCGGCGCAGGTCTTCAATTGTCTCGAACAGCGGAATCAGATTGAGATGAAGATCGGGCTTGTCCCCGGTGACAAGCAGGCCCGACTCCTTCAGTAACACCGCCACTTCCAGCAGATCACTGACGCCACTGGTCATCGAGACAATGTAATTGACCACCGATTCCGCTCCGAAACGCCGGCGCAGGTCAGCCGCCATGTCAATGATTGCCAACTCATCCC
>JBFKXV010000357.1:0-3466 GCA_041637935.1 Burkholderiales bacterium
GCGGCAGGATAGGCGTTGTCAATCAGGCGACGCTGGACGACTATTGAGGCAGCGCGCCGCTAGCGCTCGCCGGGTCGGGGTGTTCGTGGCAGGGTGAGACGGCTCTAGCAGTTCGTTGAAAAAGCTACTGCGCGGTCCGATTGCAGCGTCGCGTGCTCGCTTACTCCTCGCCTATCTACTTGATATGTCTCGTTGTGCGCTGTGCGGCTCCTTGCACTCGAACCGCTCGCTACGCTTTTTTCAACAAACTGCTAGGCGGGCGGTGCCCAACGCAGGGGAGAGCGCCACAAGGTTGCCAACAGCAGCTCGCGTTTCAGCACGAACTCCTTGGGCAGTTTGTCATAGAGCTTGACGAACAGCTCCTCGTGCAACAGCAGTTCCTGAATCCACAAATCGCGATCGACCGACATCAGTGTTGCGAATTGTTGGCCGTCAAATCCGTCCAGCCCGGACCAGTCGATATCAGAATAACGCGGCATCCAGCCAAGCGGGCTTTCAACTGCCGGGGCGCGGCCATGACAGCGCTCAACGATCCATTTGAGAATGCGCATATTTTCGCCAAAGCCGGGCCACAGAAATTTGCCCTCGTTATCTTTACGGAACCAGTTCACGGCGAAAATGCGGGGTGGATTCGTGACGTTGCGGCCGGTTTCCAACCAGTGATCGAAATAGTCGCCGATGTGGTAGCCGCAAAACGGCAGCATGGCAAACGGATCGCGACGCACATTGCCGACCTGGTGGGCGGCGGCCGCAGTCGTCTCGGAGCCCATGGTCGCGGCTGCGTAGACACCGTCCACCCAGTTGAAGCTTTCGGTTACCAATGGCACGGTGGTGCTTCTGCGTCCGCCGAAAATGAATGCCGAAATCGGCACCCCGGCTGTTTGTTGCCAGTCCGCATCAATCGATGGGCACTGTGACGCAGGCACCGTGAAGCGCGCGTTCGGGTGCGCTGCTACCCTGCCGCAGCCGGGCGTCCACGGCTGGTTTTGCCAGTCGGTCAGTTGTTGCGGTGGTTCGCTCATGCCTTCCCACCACACGTCGCCGTCAGCGGTCATTGCAACGTTGGTAAAAATACAATTGCCGGACAGTGTTGCCATCGCGTTCGGATTGGACTTCTCCGATGTCCCTGGCGCGACGCCAAAAAAGCCGAACTCGGGGTTGATGGCGTACAACTGGCCATTCTTGCCCGGTTTGATCCAGGCAATGTCGTCGCCGATGGTGGTCACTTTCCAGCCGGTCAAAGCGTCAGGCGGAATCAGCATGGCGAAATTGGTCTTGCCGCAAGCGCTCGGAAACGCCGCTGCGACATAGGTTTTTTGCCCCTCCGGCGATTCAACGCCGAGTATCAGCATGTGTTCGGCCAGCCAGCCTTGCTCACGCCCCATCGCCGAGGCAATGCGCAAGGAAAAGCACTTCTTGCCCAGTAATGCGTTGCCGCCATAACCGCTACCGAACGACCAAATGGCCTGATCTTCAGGAAAGTGCACGATGTACTTATGGTCCTTGTTGCAAGGCCACGCGATATCCTTGTCGCCCGGCGCCAAGGGCATGCCCACGGAATGCGCACAGCGAACGAAATCGCCATCTTCAGCGAGAACATCGAAAACCGCCTTGCCCATCCGGGTCATGATGCGCATGCTCACGGCGACATAAGCGGAATCGGTGAGCTGAATGCCGATATGCGAGATTGGCGAGCCGATCGGGCCCATCGAGAACGGCACGACGTATAAGGTCCTGCCTTGCATACACCCGTTGAACAATTCACCGAGCTGTTTTTTCATGTCCGCCGGCGCCATCCAGTTGTTGGTCGGGCCGGCGTCGGCGCGGTGGGTGCTGCAAATGAAGGTGCGATCCTCGACGCGCGCTACGTCAGATGGATCGGAGCGGGCAAGGAAGCTGTTGGGGCGTTTTTCAGGATTGAGAGGCAGAAATGTGCCGGCCTCGACCAGCTGCTGACACAAGGCGTCGTATTCGGTTTTTGACCCGTCGCACCAGTGGATCTTGTCGGGCTGTGTACGTTTGGCAAACGCTTCGACCCATTCCACCAGTCCGCGGTGCCGGATGTAATGCGGCGCGTCTACTGCCTCGTCAGCGAGCACCTCGACGGACTCAAGCGGTGCCACCCGTATTCCCTTCTTCAGCATTCTGCTGGCAATATTGAAGTCTATCACCGGGCAAGAAAATCGCAACGACGAATCCGCAATAGCACCACGGCTACCGCGGATCGTGCCATCGGTTCACACCGCGCGCTGCTTGTCGTTACGCGATGTATGAGAAACGTCGCTTCCGTTACAATCAGCGGTCGCACTGATGCCGGGATCGCAATGACATTTAAGCCATGTCTGGATTGGCGTGCGGTCGCTGCGGATGAGTGCTTGCACGCCGAGCCTGACTACATCGTACGGTTGAAGGAAATCCCGAGGGTCCGATGACACCCGTTCTCGTATTCGACATTGAAACTGTTCCCGATATCGAAGGTCTGCGCCTGCTGCGCGATTTACAGCCCGATGCGCCGGCAGCAGAGGTCGCCGAGCGCGCTTTCGAGGAGCGCCGCGAGAAGACTGGCAATGACTTCCTGCCACTGCACCTGCACCGGGTGGTAGCGATTTCGTGCGTGCTGCGCGATCGCGACAGCGTTCGTGTCTGGTCTTTGGGTGAGCCGCAGGATGAAGAGCGGATTCTCATTCAGCGGTTTTTCGACGGGGTCGAAAAGTATACGCCGCAATTGGTGTCGTGGAACGGTGGCGGTTTTGATTTGCCCGTGTTGCATTACCGTGGCATGCGAAACCGGGTGCACGCCACCCGTTACTGGGAACTGGGAGATGAGGACCGCGACTTCAGATGGAATAACTACATCAGCCGCTATCACGCCCGTCATCTTGACTTGATGGATTTGTTGGCAATGTATCAACCACGTGCCACTGCGCCGCTTGACGAGGTTGCGCAACTAATGGGCTTTCCCGGGAAAGTGGGTATGGCGGGCAGTAAGGTATGGGACAAGTTCCAGGCCGGCAAGATTGATGAAATTCGCGCCTATTGTGAGACCGACGTCGTCAATACCTATCTCGTGTATCTACGATTTCAGCTCATGCGTGGCGTATACGACGATGCACGCTACGACCAGGAGTGCGAACTGGTCCGGTCGACACTGAGTTCGTCGGGTGCAGCACCGCATTGGCGGCATTTTCTGAACGCCTGGCCCGCTTGAGCCGACTGTGGCATCGATTACGGCCGACATCGAATCGCTCGACCACGAAGGGCGTGGCGTCACCCACGTCGATGGCAAAGTCGTGTTTGTCGAAGGCGCTTTGGCAGGGGAGCGGGTCGAGCTTGAAACCTATCGGCGCAAACCGAAATATGAACTCGGCAGGACCCGAGCGGTTCTGCGCGCCTCTCCGTCCCGAACGCAGCCGCGTTGTACAAGTTTCGGTATCTGCGGCGGCTGTGCCATGCAACATCTCGAGCC
>JBFKXV010000358.1:0-3463 GCA_041637935.1 Burkholderiales bacterium
CGCCTCGATTGCGCGCAGAATGTTCGGTGAATTACCGCTGGTGGAAATTGCGAGCAGCACGTCACCTTTGCGCCCGAGGCCATAGACCTGTTTCGAAAAGACCTCGTCGTAGGAATAGTCATTAGCGATCGATGTCAGCGTTGACGAGTCTGTTGTCAGCGCAACAGCCGCCAGCGGTGCCCGCTCCATCTCGAAACGGTTAAGCAATTCGGCAGAAAAGTGCTGTGCATCACCAGCTGAACCGCCATTACCACAAGCGAGAACCTTCCCTCCGTTCTTGAGGCTGTCGGCCATCAACCGGCCGGTCTCGGACAGTGGACCGGCCAACACCTTTACGGCCTTCAATTTCACCTGGGCGCTATCGGTGAAGTGCTGATTGATTCTCTTGACCAGATCCATTTTCAGCGACGCGTGTTACTGCCGGCGCAAATTATTGCACAAACACGCGTCTCAAACGCAATGGAATTCATTCTCCGAAGGCATTTTGTATCCACTCGATACAAGTGTCGCCATTCAGCAACACCGCATCGAAGCGGCAATCCGGAATTCGGCCGGTCGAACTCATGTAATGACGGGCTGCAGAGAGCAGTTTGCGCTGCTTGCGTGCGTCGATGCTCACCGGTGCACCGCCAAACGCAGCTGAGGTACGCATGCGAACTTCAACAAACACCAGCACCGGGCCATCGCGCATGATGAGGTCGATCTCTCCGAAGCGGCAGCGGTAGTTGCGCTCGACTTCGCTCAGACCATGACGGCGCAGGTGTTCGAGCGCGAGTTGTTCTGCTTCCCGGCCGCCCGAGATCATTGCTCCGTGCGAGGTTCCTCGGTAAACAGACGCGCCGTGCCGTAAGAAAAGAACGCCGGGGTCAGTTGATGCGTGAAACGCTGCTGCGAGTCCAGTGTAATCGTACCGGTGACGCCATCGATGACTGGTATCTCCGCGCTGTTCTCCAGCAACGCCTGGGAGATTCGATAGGCATCGATGCCGAGCGCGTAGAAACGCTCTTCATCGAGCGCGCTCGATTCCAGGGGTGCTCGCAGATAGGTCATTACAGCGGGATGATCTTCCTGCAACAGCCACGGCATATCCATGAAGCGCACTCCGTCGAGATCATATAACTCGAGCTTGTCCGCGCTTGAGGCGTAGATCAGCGAAGTTGCATAGATTGGGAACTGCGTCCCCAGATAGGCGCGAATGAACCGGGCGCGAGGGGCGTTAACAGCGAGAAAGGCGACGTCTGCGGCAGTTGTATCGAGTAGTTCGCGCAAACCAGCCAGCGCCAATGCATCAGTGGAGTAGACAAATTCGTCTGCGATGTCGCCTTTGAGCGCCTTCCATTGCTGCGTGAAAGCACTGGCGATACGCTGGCTCAGAGCGGACTCACCGACCACCAGCAAGGCTTTGCGTCCACCATGTCTGAATGCCAGTCTGGCAACCTGCTGCGCCTGGGATTCGATTTGCAGGCCAAACACATACATCTGGCGCGGCAGCGCGATACTCGTATAAGGTACGTTCAGGGCGACGGTCGGAACCGCAACGATGGTGCTTTCGGCCACAGTTGAAACACCGTCACGCGTCAACGGTCCGATAATGACCCGCGCGCCGTCTTGCACCGCTCGTTCATAGGCTTGAACGATACCTCGCGTGTCGTCGCCGGTTGAGTAGACGATCACCGGCAGCGCGTTGTAGGAGGCCATGTTCGACGCAGTCAGTACTCCCAGCCTGACTTGTTCTGCGAGCCGCCCATATGCTCGCGACTGAAGCGGCAAAATGACCCCGATATGGGCCCGCGTGAACAAGGTCCGCTCCTCGATCTGGGCAGGTTCGGTTGCCCGGTCTTCGGGCTTCGGGGTGAGAGATGGGCGCGGCTTTTGCGGCCATTGCCAGCCCTGTGCCAACACGTTGTGAGTAGCGACGGTGCTGAGCGCAAAGTATAGTAGCGCTGTTAGCAGTACCCACAGGAAACGATCTCGTTGCATACCGCGGTAAAAGAAGCAAAAGACTCCATATTATATGTGGTGGCAACGCCAATCGGAAATCTTCGCGATATCACCCTGCGGGCACTCGATATCCTCACCAGCGCCGACGTTGTCGTTGCCGAGGATACGCGGGTATGCAACAAGCTGCTCAAGCACTTCGGTATTGCCGCGCGCGTCATCGCCTCGCATGAGCACAATGAACGCCGCTCGGCCGCCGGTATCGTCAAACTGTTGGCTGAGGGCAAGTCGGTTGCATTAACCACCGATGCCGGTACACCTGGCATCAGTGACCCCGGGTCCGAAGCGGTGGCGCAGGCCCGCGCAGAAGGTTTCACGGTGCTGCCGGTTCCCGGAGCAAGTGCCTTGACTGCCGCCTTGTCAGTGTCCGGTCAGCGACTGTCACGCGTGATGTTTTGCGGTTTCCTGCCGGCCAAAGACAGTGACAGAAGGAAAACGCTCACCGAGTTGACCGGCGTTTCAGCGACGCTGGTTTTCTACGAAGCGCCGCACCGCGTTCTCAAAGCGCTCGAAGACATGGCGCAGATTCTGGGTGCGGACGGTCGCATCGTACTGTGCCGCGAGCTGACCAAGCTGCACGAAGAGATTCATATTTGTACGTTGGGTGAAGCCAGAGCATGGCTGCAAAGCATGCCCGAGCGTGTGCGCGGCGAGTTCGTGCTGGTAGTCAACCGTGGTGAGACGGTCAAAGAGGCTGGCGCAGGAGATGGAGAAAAGGTGCTCGCATTGCTGCTGCCGGAACTGCCATTGAAAAGGGCCGTTGCTTTGGCCGCCCAGATCAGTGGCGAGCGCAAGAACGCGCTATACCGGCGCGCACTGGAGCTTGCCGGCAGCACCGATGCGCAGTAAGTTGCATCGGATTGTTCTGTCGTTTGATCCTCTGCATCAGCAGCACATCGTGCGGCAAGAACTGTAACTGGTTTTCGCAAATAACAGCGGAATATGGATCGAGTCACAATCGACACGCCTGATGACTGGCATTTGCATGTGCGCGACGGAGAGGCACTGGAGAGCGTCGTCCCGCATACGGCAGCACAATTTGCCCGGGCCATCATCATGCCCAACCTCAAGCCGCCGATCATCAATGCCGAACTGGCACGCCGCTATCGCGAGCGAATCCTTGCCGTACTGCCTGCACACAGCAAGTTCGAACCGTTGATGACGCTGTATCTGACCGACAATACACCGGTGCAGGAAATACAACGCGCAAAATCGAGTGGCATCGTGCATGCCGTCAAATTCTACCCGGCGGGCGCCACCACCAACTCCGATTCGGGCGTAACCGACATACACAAATGCTTCGATACGCTTGAGGCAATGAGCGAAGCCGGTCTGCCGCTTCTGATACATGGCGAAGTCACCGATCCGTCGGTCGATGTGTTCGATCGCGAGCGTACCTTCATTGAACGCGAGTTGGTCGAGTTGGTAGCACGTTTCCCGGAACTGAAAATTGTGATGGAGCACA
>JBFKXV010000359.1:0-3458 GCA_041637935.1 Burkholderiales bacterium
GACTTCATCGCGTTTGACCGAAAGAATTTTGTCAAGAATGTCGGACATATTAGAAACTCTTTCACCGCAAAGTACGCAAAGAACGCGGAGAAAATCGGAGAAACGAGAACCTACCTTCGGGTGCCCGCCTACTAAAGGTTATTTACGACCCTCTTAATCCCCTTGCGCATCTGAACCGTATTGAAGTTCAACAAATATCCTAGTTTACGGCCACTCAGTCTTAGATAACTCAGGAGTTGAGCCGTGTGGATCGGCAGTAGTTGTTCAACTGCCTTTACTTCAACAATGACAATTTCCTCGACGAGAAGATCGATTCGGTAACCGACATCCAGCTCAACCTCGTTATACATCAGCGGGACCGGTACTTGTCGTGTCGCTTTAAGGCCGGCTTTTTCCAGCTCATATAGTAAGCAGGCTTCGTAGGCGCTTTCGAGTAACCCGGGACCGAGAGCTGAATGAACGCGAATCGCGCAGCCCAGCAACATCTCCCCGATCTCGTTCTCACTCATGCGCCCCTCTGCGTTCTCAGCGGCCTCCGCGGTGAGAGTCTTATGCACTTAGTTGATTCGTAAACTGCACGAATTCGTCGAGCTTGGCGCGCGCAGCGCCGCTTTCAATGACCTCCAGTGCCTTGCGTACACCTGCCTCGTGACTATCGGTGAGGCCGGCAGTGTAAATCGCCGCACCGGCATTCAACGCCACCACGTCGCGCGCCACAGGATGAATACCCTCCAGCGACTCGAGCAGCAACTGTTTCGCCGCCGCCGGTTCGTCGACCCGAATCCTCGCAAGGTCAGCCTGCTTCATTCCGAAGCGCCTGGGATGGATCTTGTATTCCGCCACTTCATTGTTTCTCAATTCGGCAACCAACGTCTCGCCAGCGGGCGATATCTCGTCGAGCCCCTCCTCGCCATGAACCACCATCACATGATTGCTGCCCAGACGCTGCAGCACGCGCGCCTGAATGCCAACCAGATCGGCGTGAAACACGCCCATTACCTGGTTCGGCGCATTCGCTGGATTGGTAAGCGGCCCGAGAATGTTGAAAATTGTGCGCACGCCGAGTTCACGGCGAACCGGCGCAGCATGCTTCATCGCCGAATGGTGACTCGGCGCGAACATGAACCCAACGCCGACGTTGTCGATGCATTGCGCGACCTGCTCCGGCGTAACGGCGAGATTGGCACCAAGTGCTTCCAGAACGTCGGCACTGCCAGATGTGCTCGATACAGAACGCCCGCCATGCTTGGCAACGCGCGCACCCGCAGCCGCGGCGGCGAACGCCGCCGCAGTCGAAATATTGAACGTGTGCGCGCTGTCACCACCGGTGCCGCAGGTATCAACCAGTGCGGCTTTGTCAGTCACCGGCACCTTGGTTGAGAAGTCACGCATGACCTGTGCTGCCGCCGCAATTTCTCCGATGGTTTCCTTCTTGACCCGCAAACCGACAATGATGGCAGCGATCATGACTGGCGAGACCTCACCGCTCATGACTTTGCGCATCACGTCGAGCATTTCCTCGTGAAAGATCTCGCGATGTTCAATAACGCGCGCCAGCGCCTCCTGCGGTGTCATTTCATTCCTCGTTCAGGAAGTTCTTCAACAATTCATGCCCATGCTCGCTCAGGATCGACTCCGGATGAAACTGCACACCCTCCACCGGCAGGGATCTGTGACGTACACCCATAATCTCGCCGTCGTCGGTCCACGCGGTAATCTCGAGTTCCTCGGGAAGGCTGGCTCGTTCGATGACAAGTGAATGATAACGGGTTGCCGTGAATGGATCGGGCAAACTATGGAACGCGCCGGTCGCACGATGATGAATCGGTGACGTCTTGCCGTGCATCAATGTCCTGGCGTGAACGATCTTGCCACCGAACGCCTGCCCGATGCACTGGTGCCCAAGGCACACACCGAGTATCGGCACCCGCTGGGCGAACGCTTCGATCAACGCCACCGACACGCCCGCTTCGTTTGGCGTGCACGGCCCGGGCGACACTACAATGCGTTGCGGCTGCAATGATTCGATCTGGTCGAGCGTGATCTCGTCATTGCGAAACACCCGCACATCCTCTCCCAGCTCGCCGAGGTATTGCACAAGATTGTAAGTAAACGAGTCATAGTTATCGATCATCAGCAACATGACAACTCCGCATCGCGACAATAGTGGGTGAAGCACTCACCACAGAGGCACAGGGTACCTCTGTGCTTCCGTGCTTCTGTGCCTCTGTGGCTCAGTTCCATCACGAAAGCCTGCTGTTGAGTCCCGCCTGCGCCATCTCGGCGGCGCGCAGCAGTGCGCGCGCCTTGTTCTGGGTTTCAACCCATTCATTCTCCGGAACCGAGTCAGCCACGATGCCCGCACCAGCCTGCACATACAATGTGCCGTCCTTGATCACGGCGGTGCGAATGGCGATGGCAATGTCCATGTCGCCGCTGAAACCAAGATAACCAACCGCGCCGGCATAAATGCCACGTTTGATCGGCTCCATTTCATCAATAATTTCCATCGCCCTGACTTTCGGTGCACCGGATACGGTGCCGGCGGGAAAACTCGCTTTGAGTACCGCCATCGCGTCGAGGCCTGATTTCAACTTGCCCTCGACGTTCGACACGATGTGCATCACATGCGAGTAACGCTCAATGACCATGCTTTCGGATACCTTGACCGAACCGATCTCGGCGACGCGCCCGACATCGTTGCGCCCAAGGTCCATCAGCATCACGTGCTCGGCGCGCTCCTTCGGGTCCGCGAGCAGATCTTTCTCTAAAGCCAGGTCGGCGTCACGCGTCGCTCCCCGAGGCCGGGTACCGGCGATCGGCCGCAATGTAACCACGCCGTTCTCAAGGCGTACAAGAATCTCTGGAGACGAACCGACGACGTAGAAATCGCCCATGTCGAAATAGAACATGTAAGGCGACGGGTTCAACGCGCGCAAGGCGCGGTACAGTGACAGCGGCGGCGCTGAAAACGGTGCGCTCATACGCTGTGACAACACCACCTGCATGATGTCACCGTCGTAGATGTATTGCTTGGCCCGCTCTACTGCCTTCATGAAATCCGGTTGCGCGAATTCGGACTCCGCCTGTACCGCGTTGCTGGTTGTTTCCGGCGGCACGACCACAGGTTGGCGCAACAAGCCGAGCAATTCCTCGAGCCGCTTTTGCGCCTGCTGCCACGCGCCTTGCTGATCCGGATTGGCATAAACGACCAGATAAAGTTTTCCCGAAAGATTATCGAACGCGACGATTTCTTCCGAGAGCAACAGCAGGATATCCGGCGTCTGGAGCCGGTCCGGCTTGTCGCTGGCGGCAAGACGTTTCTCAATGTATTTGACGGTCTCATAACCAAAACAGCCGACCAGTCCGCCGAGAAAGCGCGGCAACTCCGGACGTGGAGCAGCCCGCACCCGCGACTGCAGTTCTGCAACCCATTGCAGCGGGTCATTCTGCTGCGA
>JBFKXV010000360.1:0-3453 GCA_041637935.1 Burkholderiales bacterium
CTTGCGCAGCGCGGCAATGATGGGTACCAGACGATCACCGTTCTTTTGCAAATCCCAGCCATGATCGGATGTGAACGCCTCCGGTTCGTCGGGCACCAGCGTGCACTGGTGCGGACGCACTTCGCTGACCAGATGCATTACCTGGTGGAAAGGGTTGCCTTCGATATTGAATTCAGCCGAAGGGTGCGTTCGTACCAGTTCGGCCAGTGGGTAAACGTCGTCGCTGCGAATATGCCGTTGGTCAGGACGCGGATGGACGGTGATGCCATGCGCGCCGGCATCCAGCGCGATGGCGGCCAGGTGCCGGACATCGGGGATGCCGATGGTGCGCGAGTTGCGCAATAGCGCAATCTTGTTGACGTTTACACTCAGGCTGGTCATCTTGAAATTCAGATCTGCTGCAACTCGACCAGTAATTGCCGCGTGTGCAACGCCCGCGAACCCAGATAATGACCGACCAGATGTCTCATGAGTAACTTGCTTTGCGACAATGTAACCGGGTCATCATAATTGTCACACGACAGGTCAATCAGCGTTTTGCCCGACAATTCGATCGCCGCGGCGCCACCCGACCTGACTTGTACCGGCCCTTTTTCTATGACGTAGGTATAACAGGCGGCCGGGTCAACCGGCTTGTTGGATTCAGCCTCTCGGTCCAGTGTCAGCGCATATCCCAGTTCGCCGAGCAGGAACTTCTCGAAGCGCCGCAGCGTGGCGGCAATCCTGTTGTTGGTGGACAACGCGCTCACCGCTTCGGCGTAAAGATCGAACAATCCTTCGTGGGGGTCATCCCGGTGCAGGAATTTAAGCAACAATTCGTTGAGATAGAAGCCGGACATCAGCCCGATTCCTTTCAACTGCGGTACACCGCCTTGCCACTCCGCGGAATGCAGGCCGCGCAACTCCCCTCGCCCGCCCCACTGGATCAGCAGTGGCTGAAACGCCAGCAGCATGCCGCGTAGCGCCGACTTCGGTCGCCGCGCACCCCGGGCGAGCAACCCGATGCGTCCGTGATGGCGCGTGAATACTTCGACAATCAGGCTGGTTTCACTATACGGGTAGCTGTGCAGTACGAAAGCCGGTTCAGGCTGCTGCTTTTTTTGCCGTGATAGTGCCATGCTAGTAGCCTAGTGCGCGCAGGCTACGCACATCATCTGACCAGCCCTGTTTGACGCGAACCCACACTTCCAGATATACCTTACCGTCGAACAACCGTTCCATGTCTTTGCGTGCGCGGGTCGCGATGGATTTCAGTTTGGCGCCTTTGGCGCCGATCACCATTGCCTTGTGTGCCGTCTTCGAGACGATGACAGTGGCATTGATACGCCGTAACTGACCATCGTGTTCGAAGCGCTCGATTTCCACTGTCGTGCCGTAGGGCAGCTCTTCTCCGAGCGACTGGAACAGTTTTTCGCGAACGATCTCGGCAGCCAGAAACTTCTCCGGTCGGTCGGTAATCGCATCGGCGTCATAGACCGGCTCGCCAACAGGCAAATAGCCGACAACCGTATCGACCAAATCTCCTATGCCGGTACCTTTTTCAGCGCTGATCGGAACGATTTCGGCAAACGGATAAGCACGCTGCAGACCATCAATGACAGGCAGCAGCAGCGCCGAATCCTTCAGTTTATCGATCTTGTTTACGACGGCGAGAACCGGAACCGTTTGCGACAGCATGGCGATAATTTCGTTGTCCTGCCTGGTTAGTGGTCCCGCTTCGAGCACCAGCAAAACCACGTCCACCTCGCGCAGCGCACTGGACACAGTGCGGTTCATCGCCCTGTTGAGCGCGCCGGAATGCTGCAGCTGGAAGCCCGGCGTATCGAGAAACGCAATTTGCGCGTGGGAATCAGTGTATATGCCGAGGATACGATGCCGGGTTGTCTGGGCACGGCGCGATACGATACTGAGCTTGACGCCAATCAGGCGATTCAGCAGCGTTGACTTGCCAACATTCGGTCGCCCGACAATGACAACCATGCCGGATCGATACGGTTGTGCGTTTTCTACACTCGCCATTTACGATCGTTGCGATTCTGATAATTGCGATTCTACTCGTCGCCGTTCCAATAGCTGCGATTCCAATAGCTTCGATTCCCGACAGGATCGATGCCAATCGATTCGCCTGTATTAAATTCCGCCACCGCGAAGCAGCAATCACTGATTGGCCTGCCGGTATTATGCCGCCGGCGCAAGACTGCCGTATCCACCTTGAGGGTTTTCCGGGCCCATCGTTTTGACGGCGCCGGCGGGGTTCAGTTCGCCTTGGCCAGTGCGTAAGCCTGCCGGGCGGCGTCCTGCTCGGCGGCACGCCTGCTCGAGCCTTCGCCAAAGGTATGGATCGCCAATTCCTCGACGCTGCACTCGACCCGAAAGTGCTGGTCGTGTGCCTGACCACTGACATCAACGACCGTATACGATGGCAGGGACATTCGCCTGCCTTGCAGAAGCTCCTGCAAACGCGTTTTTGGGTCCTTTCTTACCGCTGCTGGATCGAGCTCGCTCAAAACCGGCTCAAACATCGAGACAATGACATGCGCTGCCGTGTCGAAACCCGCGTCCAGAAAGACCGCTCCAAATATCGCTTCCAGCGCATCGGCCAGGATTGACGGCCGTTCCGACCCGCCGCTGCGTAGTTCACCTTGACCAAGCATGACATCAGCACCGAGATCGATATTGTTGGCGAGATCGACCAGTGACTGTTGATTGACCAAATTCGCGCGCACCCGGGATAGGTCGCCCTCCGCTATCTGCGGAAATCGCTCATACAACAGACTTGCAACTACACAATTCAGCACCGAGTCGCCGAGAAATTCCAGGCGCTCATTGTGCGGTACACCGTACGACCGATGTGTTAGCGCCTGGTTGAGGAGGCTGGGGTTCCTGAAACGATGCCCGATCTTGCGTTCGATGCCGCTAGCTTGCATCTAATGTAGTGCTGGCGTGGTCAATCGCTCGATGGTTCGAACTCAATACAAGCACTGATGTTGCCAACCATTTTGATGCGGGTCTCGTAGGCAGCACTCAGGATGACATCGCCGCCTTCACGAATAATATCCAGGTCTCTGCCGTTGACCGAGGTAATGTCGTCGATTTGGGCACGGCGATTGAATGCGGCCATGATTTCGGACGGCGAAGCGTTGCGGGTATCCGGTGCACGGGCAAGATCGCGCAGATGATTCTGGATGGTCGCGTACTCGATATAGGCCGGTATTAGCTTCAAGCCCATGATGGCAACAAAAACGATTGCCGCCGCTATCAAGATCATGCCGACGACTGTGACTCCCTGCTGTTGTGTCTTCATAGGCACCCCCGTTTATCGAATGCGTGAACCGATACGACCGAGTTCATTGAAATTCCACCAGATCAGAAACGCCTTACCGACAATGTTGCGCTCCGGGACGAATCCCCAATAACGGCTGTCAGAGCTCGAGTCCCGGTTATCACCCATCA
>JBFKXV010000361.1:0-3435 GCA_041637935.1 Burkholderiales bacterium
ATTGGTCTCGTTATCGGCCTCATTGCCGGTTACGTGCGCTGGATTGATGCCGTCGTGATGAGAATCATGGACGGCATCATGGCGATTCCCGGCGTGTTGCTCGCCATCGCGCTGATCGCAGTGGCCGGAGCCAATCTGATGAATGTCGTCATCGCGATCACCATTCCGGAAATCCCACGCGTGGTCCGGCTGGTGAGAAGTGTGGTGTTGACGATCAGAGGCCAGCCGTACGTCGAAGCGGCCATCGCCGCCGGCTCGCCGCTGCCCAAAATACTGTTCAAGCACATCCTGCCGAACACGCTCCCGCCTTTGATCGTGCAGGCGACCTTCGTCTTCGCCTCTGCTGTTGTGATTGAAGCCATTCTGTCGTTCCTCGGTGCCGGGACACCGCCCGAGATTCCGAGCTGGGGCAACATCATGGCGGAGGGACGCACCTTCTTTCAGGTGGCACCATGGATTCTTTTCTTCCCCGGCGTGTTACTCGCTGTCACCGTATTAGCGGTCAATATCCTCGGTGATGGCTTGCGTGATTCACTCGACCCGCGCATTGCCCGAAGCATGTAACGATCGCCATGAACCAGCGCACAGTCAGTCAACAACCCCAGAGCCAACACGAAAGCCGCAGCATGCAATCAGGTGATCCGATTCTGCGGGTGGCTGGGCTCAAAACCTACTTTCATACGCGCGACGGAACGGTACGCGCCGTTGACGATGTGTCTTTCGATCTGGCACGCGGCGAAACACTCTGTGTGGTGGGCGAATCCGGTTGTGGCAAAAGTGTCACCGCCTTGTCCATTCTTCGGCTGCTGCCGGTACCTCCGGCAAGCATTGAGAGCGGTTCCATCGTATTTATGGGCGAGGACCTGACTAGCGTCTCCGAGGCGCGCATGCGCCAAATTCGTGGCAATCAGATCTCAATGATCTTCCAGGAGCCGATGACTTCGCTAAACCCGGTGATGACCATCGGCGATCAGATTGCCGAAGTACTGCTGCTGCACCAGGACGTCAGTAAATCTGATGCGCGCCAGCGCGTGCTCGATATGTTGAACCTTGTTCATATCGCCGAAGCGCAGCGGCGCATCGACGAGTATCCGCACCAGCTGTCCGGCGGCATGCGCCAGCGCGTGATGATCGCCATGGCGTTGGCGTGCAATCCGGCAGTGCTGATTGCGGACGAACCGACCACGGCACTGGACGTGACGATTCAGGCGCAGATTCTCAATCTGATGCTGGAGCTCAAAGAGCGCCTCGGCACGGCGATCATTCTGATCACCCATGATCTGGGTGTTGTCGCCGAAACCGCGCAGCGGGTGGTGGTCATGTACGCCGGGCGCAAAGTAGAACAGGCGTCAGTCGAACAACTGTTCGAACTGCCGCTACACCCTTATACCCGCGCACTGTTGCGATCCATTCCAGGCGCAACCAAACGCATCGCGGGCGATGCACAGACTGAGCTGCACGAGATCACCGGCATGGTGCCGAACTTGCGCGACCCCATTGCCGGTTGCGCGTTTGCTGATCGCTGCGAATTTGCGCAGCAGCGTTGCCATGAGTCGTATCCACCGTTCGAACAGAAACGCCGCGGGCATTTCGCCGCCTGTTGGCGCGCCGACGAACTCTTTGGCCAAGCCGGTATGGACCAAACCAATGTCTGATATGCCGGTAGTACTTTCGCTTGACAAACTGACCAAGCACTTCGCTGTCAGGCGGGGCTTTCTCGGACGCACAGTCGCTCAAGTACACGCCGTGGATGAAGTCAGCCTGACGATCCGTAAAGGCGAAACGCTCGGATTGGTTGGCGAGAGTGGTTCGGGCAAAACCACTGTAGGCAAGACCGTGTTGCGCCTGCTTGATGCGACCGGCGGGCGTATTCGCCTGCATGGCGAAGACATCACGCAACTCTCGGGACCGGCGTTACGCGACGTGCGGCGCAAGATGCAGATGATTTTCCAGGACCCCTACGCATCATTGAACCCGCGGCTGGCAACCGGTGACATCATCATCGAGCCGCTCGAGAATTTCGAAAAACTGTCCCGTGCGCAGCGCCACGAACGTGCCGGTGAATTGCTCGACCGGGTCGGCCTGCCGCGGGAAGCACTCAAGCGTTATCCGCACGAGTTCTCCGGCGGTCAGCGCCAACGGCTCGGCGTGGCTCGCGCACTCGCTCTCAACCCGAGTCTGATTGTCGCCGACGAACCGGTCTCGGCGCTGGATGTTTCTGTGCAAGCGCAAGTGTTGAACCTGCTGATTCGCTTGCAACGCGAATTCAACATCGCCTACCTGTTTATCAGCCACGATCTCGCGGTTGTCGAGCACATTAGCCATCGCGTCGCGGTCATGTACCTGGGCCAGCTCGTTGAAGTCGCCGACAAGGAGACACTGTTCACCGACGCCAGGCATCCTTACACCGAAGCACTCCTATCGGCAGTGCCAGTGCCAGACCCGAAGCGCAAGCGCAAACGAATCATCCTCACCGGTGACGTCCCGAGCCCGATCAATCCGCCTTCCGGCTGCCGTTTTCACACCCGCTGCCCCTACGCGGAAGAACGCTGTAAGCTCGAAACGCCCGCAATGCGAGAGCTCAGCCCTGGACACAGCGTTGCTTGTCACTTGCGCTAGCGTTCATTCTCAGCGCAATCCTACCTTTTCGAGAAGAGCCCGCGCCTTTTCGGCTGGTATGCCAAGATTTGATCCGCCGTACTCGTGCATGACTGCGGTGTTGACGGCAATCACGTCGCCTTGCACGTTTAACACTGGGCCACCACTGCCACCGTGAGTTGTTTCGGCGTCATAGACGATCGTCTCCGGAGTCGTTTGGCCGACGATCCCTTTGCTGGCTAGCGGTGCGATGTAGCCTTCTTCAGACAAACGCGCCGCCACCTCCCAGAATCCGGTGGTCTTGTCTCTCTGAAGCTGTTCGACGAAGGTTTTGCCGGACTGGGCCAACATTGATCGAAGGCCGGTCGGATATCCCATCACGATCACTTCGTCGCCCGGTCTCGGGGGCCTTTCAGCCAGCTTCAGGCCTTTGATTTCCTGCGGTCTGTTCTCGAGCTTCAAGACAGCGAGGTCTTCGCTCTCGCTTGCCAGCAACAGTTCGACTGGCACGGGTTTCGTCTGTCCGGGGAAATAGGCAATGAATTTAACTATTACCGGCTCGAGGCTGTCCGCCAGGGTTCTGCGCATCGAATCGTCTTCCCCCGGACGTGCCACATGACGGTTGGTAACGAGTACATTGCCATCACCGATGAGGAAACCGGTACCGATGAACTGTACTTGCGCCACTGGTCCTTCGCTGTCAAGTGACAGCAATGGCCGGCCGAATGGCGAAATCACCACGCGGCCATTTTCATCGACGACGTGACGCAGCATTCGACCGCTCGAACGCTCCCGGAAGCCGTGGGCGCCTTGCAAGAAAGCGACCGCGGGTATTGA
>JBFKXV010000362.1:0-3421 GCA_041637935.1 Burkholderiales bacterium
CAGCATAGAAGGTTATATAAAACAATTAGTTAACCCCTGCCCCCAGTGTTTACGCGGGTTTACGGGTGGTTGTGTTACAACGGCGTGACAGTTGTGGATCGTTTCAGCAATATTTCAATGCGTTTGTCAAGACTAGAGTATTTTGCGTACACAAAACATTTTCTTGTTGTGTGTCAGATGGTTTGCAGCAATGTCCGGGTTCGGGTAGCTTGAAACGAAGTTGGTGAACGAAATTTCTCGTCAGTCACTCGTCATCACCGTCAGCGAACTCAACCGTCGTACGCGGGAGATCGTTGAGGGCGGCTTGCCGTTACTTTGGGTGTCAGGCGAAATCTCCAACTTCACGCGAGCGGCGTCCGGTCACTGCTATTTCTCGCTCAAGGACGAACGTGCCCAGGTTCGCTGCGTGTTGTTTCGCCATAAAGCGGCGCGTCTGGAATTCGCACCCGAGAATGGAGCGCAGGTCGAGGTTTGTGCGCTGCCCACAATCTACGAGGCGCGCGGTGAGTTCCAGCTTGGTGTCGAGACCATGCGCCGTGCCGGGCTCGGTGCCTTGTATGAAGCGTTCGAGCGCCTTCGCCGCAAGCTCGCCGCAGAAGGTTTGTTCGATGAGGGTCGAAAACGCGAGCTGCCCGGTTTTCCCCGTGCAGTTGGCATCGTTACCTCGCCGGCAGCTGCGGCCTTGCGTGATGTATTGGCAACATTGCGACGGCGCATGCCGTCGATTCCGGTGGTGCTTTATCCGGCGCCGGTTCAGGGCGAGGGGGCCGGCGATAAACTTGCGCAGGCGGTGCGCACCGCATCGTCGCGCGCTGAAGTCGACGTACTCATTGTCTGCCGCGGCGGCGGCAGCATGGAAGACCTCTGGGAATTCAACTCGGAGGCGCTGGTACGTGCCGTGGCGCAATGTTCGATGCCGGTCGTGTGCGGCGTCGGCCACGACACCGACTATACGTTGATCGACTTTGTCGCCGACGTGCGTGCCCCGACACCAACGGCAGCTGCCGCCCTGGCGACACCGGACCGCGAAGAGTTGTTGGCGCAGCTATCGGACACTGCGGCTTCGCTGGTGCTGGCGGCACGCCGACTGATCGAAGATCAAATGCAGCGTCTCGACTATCTGAGTAAACGTCTGTTGCATCCAGGACAACGTATCGAGACGCGCCGCGATGAACTGTCGCACCTCGCTGCCCGGTTGCAACAGGCAAAGCGAAGCCAACTGGACAGATTGGTGCTGCGGTTGGACGCGCTGCGTTCGGCTCTGCGCTCGCAACGGCCGGACGTTGCGCGATGGCGTGGTCGTTGTGACGAACTCACTCTGCGGCTGAGAAACGGCGGGCGCGCTCTACTCGATGACAAGCGCCGCACGCTGGAGGCGGTAAGAGCAAATCTTGATCACCTCAATCCCGAGTCAGTCCTGTCGCGCGGCTACAGCATTGTGACGCGCCAGGACGGTTTGATCGTGCGTGATTCAGCCGAACTCGATGTCGGTGCGGCGGTCGACCTGCGATTGGCGCGTGGCCGCGCCGGCGCAAGAATTGAAAGCAAGGACTAAAGTCGCGGTTAGTTACGGCTGGCAAGCTGCGCGCTGAGGCTTTCGCGCACCCGTTGCGCCAGGTCCTCGGCCAGGCAATCGAATTCCAGTGCATTTTCGACGCTGCGTAACCACGTCAACTGCCGTTTGGCGAGTTGTCGTGTCGCGGCGATCGCTTTCTGGCGTAGTGCCGGCAGCCCGAATTCACCTTCCAGGTACTGCCAGGTTTGCCGGTAGCCGACGCAGCGCATCGACGGCATGTCTGCGGTCACGGCAAACGCCTCACGCAGCCGGCGAACCTCGGATAGCAATCCGAGCTCGAGCATTTCCTCGAAGCGCGTGGCGATTCGCTGGTGCAATATGGCGCGGTCGGACGGCAGCAGCGCGACCTCGATCAACCGGTAAGGCAGCGCTTGCTGTGGGTTTTCGGCGATGAGCTCGGACATGGTCTTGCCGGTCAGGTAATGTACTTCAAGGGCGCGCTGAATGCGTTGCACGTCGTTGGCATCAATTCGCTCGGCAGCCTGCGGGTCGATGCGTTCGAGTTCCGCGTGCAATGCCGGCCAGCCCGCCTCCTGCGCCATCATCTCGATCACCGTGCGCATTGCCTGATCGGCCGTCGGCAAGTCACTGAGTCCTTCGCGCAGGGCCTTGAAATAGAGCATGGTGCCGCCGACCAGCAGCGGAATGGCGCCGCGCTCGGTGATCTCGGCCATGAGTTGCAATGCATCGTCGCGAAATTGCGCTGCCGAATAGGATTCGGTGGGGTCGATAATATCGATCAGATGGTGCGGGTGGCGCAGCCGCGTCGATTGGTCCGGTTTTGCCGTGCCGATATTCATGTGCCGGTAAACCTGGGCCGAATCAACGCTGATGATTTCCACCGGCAGGTGCTGTGAAAGCTCGAGCGCCACTGCGGTCTTGCCGCTGGCCGTCGGGCCCATCAGAAAGATCGCTGGCGGCAGGCCGGCATCGACCGGGTCGGCGCGAACCGCTGGATGTGCCATGTTTGTTATTGGTCGCTGGCGCGGTCTATCGTCCGCGCCTTATTGTCCGCGCATGAACATGCGATCAAGATCGGCGAGCGAAACCTGAAACCAGGTGGGGCGGCCATGGTTGCATTGCCCGGAACGCTCCGTCGCCTCCATATCGCGCAACAACGCGTTCATTTCCGCAATCGTCAGTTGGCGATTGGCACGCACCGCTGCGTGGCATGCCATGGTTGCCAGCATCTCGTTGCGTCTTTCGGTCAGGACACGGCCGGCGCCGTATTCAGCGATCTCGCGTAGTGTTTCGTGCGCCAGCTGCGCCGCGTCGGCATTTCCCAGCAACGAGGGTATAGCGCGTATGGCAATGGCATTGGGCGCGATTACCGCTGCCTCGAAGCCCAGTGTGTCGAGCAGCTCTCGATTCTCTTCGACCGTCGCGACTTCCAGTTCACTGGCCGTCATGGTCGTTGGAATGAGCAATGCCTGCGTCGGAATACGGTCCGAGTCCATCGCTGATTTCAGCGATTCATAGACGATTCGCTCATGCGCGGCGTGCATATCGACAACAATCAGGCCGGCACGATTTTGCGCCAGGATATAGACGCCGGCCAATTGCGCCAGCGCAAACCCGAGCGGATGGTCTTCATCCCCGGCTGCAGCCGGCATCGGCTGTTGCGCCGCGCGCGACGTCTGCGTCCCGGCGAATAGCACCGAGTAGAACTGCTGTGCCTGCTCAGCGTGTAGCGGCATCGCGGGCTGACCGGGCCTGAAGGAAAAACCCGATTGCGCTGCCTTGAATGAAACAGGTGTCGATGACAGTGGCATGGACGACAGGCTTGCGAGTGGCGATGAGCCCGAAAAGTTCGATGCTGCTGCATTGGATTCCTGCAGCCCGACG
>JBFKXV010000363.1:0-3392 GCA_041637935.1 Burkholderiales bacterium
CATTATCAACATTGGTTCGGTCGCCGGTCATCGTGCCGGCTACTCCTCTTCGCTCACCTATGGTGTGGTCAAGGCAGCCGTGATCCATCTAACGCGCTGCGCGGCAATGGAACTCGGCGAAGATAATGTGCGCGTCAATTCGATTTCACCGGGCGGTATCGCCACCGGCATCTTCGCCAAGGCCGCAGGTCTGGATGCCGCTACCGCGGAAACCATGGTGGAAAAAACGAAGACGGTTCTCGAAAAATTCCAAACCATCCCGCGTGCAGGGATCCCCGATGACATCGCCAATGCGGCGGTATATCTGGGCAGCGACGAGTCGAGCTTCGTGAACGGAGAAGACATCGTCGTTGACGGCGGCCTCATCTGGGGGCGCCGCTTCTCAGAGGTCATGGCCTCGCGGCAAGCGTTGAAAGGGATGTTCGAGTAAAGCCTCCCGCTGGGCGTCTCGACTTATTCGGGAGCAATAAGTTACGTCCGGCGCAATCTCAACCCAACCGGAAGAATAATTAAATGCCTGCACAGATTCCCGAACACGCCAGTGCGGCCATCATTGGCGGCGGCGTTATCGGCGCCAGCGTTGCGTATCACCTTGCCAGGCTTGGCTGGACGGACGTGGTCCTGCTCGAGCGCAATCAGTTCACCTGCGGTACCACCTGGCATGCAGCCGGACTGGTTGGAACGATGCGCGCCAACGAATCGCACGCGCGCCTGTGCGAGTATTCGATGGCAGTTTTGAGTGAACTCGAGAGCGAGACCGGGCAGTCAACCGGCTTCAAACAGGTCGGCTCGGTGACCGTCGCGCACAGCCAGGCGCGTTTCGAAGAACTGAAACGCATTGCGGCAATGAATAATGCGTTCGGGGTTACGCGGGTAGACATCATCACCCCTCGTGAAGTCAAGGATTTGTACCCGTTTGTCGAAACCGGCGATCTGCTCGGTGGCAGCTGGGTGGCACAGGATGGCACCGCCAGCCCGGTCGACGTGACGCAGGCTTTCATCAAAGGCGCGCGCGCCCGCGGTGTTCTGTGTCTCGAGGGAGTTCGCGTAACCGCTATCAAACAGGCCAACGGAGGTGTTACCGGCGTCGTCACGACCGAAGGTGAAATCGCCACCGATTTCGTGGTCAATTGCGCCGGCTTGTGGGGACGCGAGATCGGCCGGATGGCCGGAGTCAACGTGCCCTTGCACGCCTGCGAACACTACTACGCACATACTGAAAAACTGACCGACCTCCCTAACAACCTGCCGGTGCTGCGCGATCACGATAACTGCGCCTATTACCGCGAAGATGCCGGCAGTTTGCTGGTCGGCGGCTTTGAACCCAACGCCGTTCCGTGGGGACAGAACGGCATCCCCCTCGATTTCGCCTTTGATGAACTCGAAGGGCATGTTGAAGAACAGTTCATGCCGGTGCTCCAAAAAGCGTTGGAGCGTGTGCCAATGCTGGCCGAGGTGGGCTGGCGGAAGTTTTTCTGCGGACCGGAAAGCTTCACCCCGGACAACCAGTTCCATCTGGGTGAAGCGCCTGAACTGAAAGGCTTCTATGTCGCTTGCGGATTGAATTCGGTCGGCATCCAGACTTCAGGCGGGCTTGGCCGCGCGCTGGCTGACTGGATGCACACCGGTAAAGCGCCGATGGACCTGTGGGGCAACGACATCCGGCGCATGTTTCCATTCCAGTCGACGCAGCATTACATCCAGAACCGCGTCACCGAAACGCTCGGGTTGCTCTACGACAATCACTACCCCTACAAGCAAATGCAAACCGCGCGCAATCTACGCCTCTCGCCACTGCACCAGCGCCTGGTTGAACACAACGCCTGCTTCGGCGAAGTCGCCGGCTGGGAGCGCGCCAACTGGTTTGCGCCGGAAGGAGTCGACGCGGAATACAAATACAGCTTTGGCAAGCAGAACTGGTTCGAATTCAGCGCCGCCGAGCACCGGGCTACGCGCGAAAAAGTTGTGCTGTACGACCAGAGCTCGTTTTCCAAGTACCTGGTACAGGGCCGCGACGCTGTCAAACTATTGCAGCGCGTATCGAGCGCCAACGTCGACGTCGAACCCGGTCGCATGGTCTACACCCACTGGTTGAACGATCACGGTGGCATAGAGGCTGACCTGACTGTCACACGCATCACCGAAGACGAGTTCTGGGTGCTCAGCGGCGCGACACAGACGATCAAGGACTTGCACTGGATAAAATCGCAAATCAAGGAAGGAGAGTTGTGCTGCATCAGCAATATCACCAATGCCTGGGCCATGCTCGGCGTCATGGGCCCCGGCAGCCGCGAGTTGCTTGCGCAAACCTTGCGCCACGATATGAGCACCGAATCTTTTCCATATGGTTCGTTCCAGCCGGTTGAACTCGGCATGGCGTGCGCCTACGCCGGGCGCGTTTCCTACGTCGGCGAACTCGGCTGGGAACTGTACGTGCCGGTTGACCAGGCGCGCCACAGCTTCGACTATCTGTGGGAGAAAGGTCAAAGTCACGGCCTCAGCCTGGCCGGCATGCACGCGCTGAACTCGTGCCGCCTCGAGAAAAAGTTCGTCCACTATGGCCACGACGTTGCAGACCACGACACCTCACTCGAATGCGGCCTGGGATTTGTCTGCAACTTCGACAAGCCCATCCCGTTTATTGGCCGCGACGCGATTCTCAAGCACAAGGAAAGTGGCGCATTCATGAAAAAGCGCCTGGTTCAGTTTCTCCTCGAAGATCCGGACAAAACGCTCTACCACCACGAACCCATCTTGCGCGACGGTGAGATCGTCGGGCACTTGACCTCGGGCGACTACGGTCACACACTCGGTGCTGCCGTGGGTCTTGGTTACGTCCGCGCTGAGGAGGACGTCACGGCGGACTATATTGAGGCCGGCCGCTTTGAAATCGATGTTGCCGGCGAGCGTGTTCCGGCAAAAGCCTCGTTAACCGCGATATACGATCCGGCAGGCACGCACATGCGCGGTTAATCATGGTCTTGCAGACCAGCTGATCAGCGCACGTCGACACCAGTCGCGGCCTGCCTGGCTTGCAATCGATATCTGAGTCGCCTTGCACAGAACTTGACGGGGATCAAGGATCTCGCGTTTTGATTGGCCTAGTTTGAAACTTTGCTTTGCGAAGAACTTGCGATGAGGGGGTTGTAATGAAACGATTCTGTTCAATCATTGCCGTTTCGCTGGCGCTGGGATCTATCATCCCGGCAAATGCATCCGACTTGGCCGAAGGTAAAGAGCTCTACATCGGGCAGTGTCAACTGTGCCATGGCAATGTGGAGGGTGAAGCAACTGGCTTTCGCACGCCGACGTCTCCGTCTCGACGCATTGATTTGGCAATGCTCGAATCCGTCACGGCGAGCACAAGGGATTTTATCGCCGAGCTGATTCCC
>JBFKXV010000364.1:0-3361 GCA_041637935.1 Burkholderiales bacterium
GTACCTGCGCCCGCGCGCTAGCGTCGGCGTCGCCGCGATTGCGGTCTTGCGCAAGCGCCTCAGCAAGTGCCGCCGCCGCCTGTTGCGCTGAATGCGGATCAAAATACCAGGCACTGCCGTCGGTCTGCTCGCGATGAACGGCAAGATCCGACAGTACCAGCGGCACGCCTATCGCCTTGGCTTCCTCGACGGTGGTACTCCATCCCTCGAACAACGATGGATTCACAACGGCAACCGAGCCACGCATCAGCGCGTACAGATCGGCGCGCGGCACCAGGCGGAGAAAGCGGAATGCCTCGCTCAATTTCAGACTATTGGCACGGTAAACAAGCTCATCGAATAAACCCGGGTGTCGCGGATCGACCGACGAACCCGAGGCAACCACCATCGCGGAGGGGTTACGGGTTCGCAGTATTCGCAGCGCATCAATCATGACCGCGTGATTCTTGTGGCGCCAAAACTGATTAGGAAGATAGAAATAAGGCGCGGCAAGCTCGTAGCGCATCCGCACTTCTGTTTCACTCACGCGAAACGCCTCTTCGCCGGGTTCGACGGCGAATGGGATGACGTCGGTTCTGCCGAGCGACTTCGGGTAAAGCGCCTCACAGTCGGACCGCGCCGACTCACTGCTTAACATTACAGCAGAGGCACAGGCAACCTGGGCGCGAAAACCGAGTTCACGACGCAACCATGCACTCCACCCGAACATGCCCCCGAGGCGGCGATGCTGAAAGTCCGGCAACCACGCAATGACCGGTAACGGAAAACGCCAGCCATGCCACGTCGCCGACTCAAAGACAACCCGAACATCGTGTTTGCGATATTGGCTCAGGGCTCGTTGGTCGACACCAGTCAGCGAGGCGGCAAGTACCGGCGAACGAAATTCATCCACCTCGAACCGGACAACCTCCGCGATGTCGTGCTGCAATGGCTCCAAGGCGTCTGCCGGGTACTCATTGGAGACGAACACGACCGGCCGCACGCGCTGTCGACCATGCCGACTGAGCGTACGAAACAGATTGATAAAATATTGATAACCACCGGTCCAGCGTGCACGGTCGGGTAGTATGAATGCCGTCCTGATCATGACGGGCGTTGTCGCGTGGACGTGTTTATCCTGGACATGCTTCAACCATCCGTCATTGCCGCGACGCGTCCAGCGCTTCAAGCACGATTGACTGATAATTCTCGGCGAAAGCAGATAACCGCGCGGGTAGTTGCCGCGCCGCTTCGGACATCGCCGCCCGATCCCGCACTTCGTCGAAGTCAGACCATGCTTTGACTAATGCATCAGCCGCACCACTCGCGTCGTGCGGATCGAAGTAGATGCCTCTGCCGGGCGCCTGCTCAATATGCACCGGAATGTCCGACAGCACGACGACCTTTCCCATCGACTTCGCTTCTTCGACGCTGCTGCTCCATCCCTCGAACAGGGAAGGATTAATCACTGCGACCGCATCGCGCATCAGCCCGAGCATGTCCGCATACGGCACAACGCCCAGCGGTCGAAACAATTCTGTAAGACCGTGCCCCGACACCTTGTCCATCAGCTCGGTAACGTGTGCCGGCTGTCTCGGGTCTCGCATTAACCCGGTCGCCAGAACGCTCACGCGTGTTCCATCGTCCTTCAGTTGCCGAAGCGCATCCACAATTACTGCGTGGTTCTTGTGCGCCCAGAACTGGTTCGGCAACAACAGGAAGCGGCCTTTGATCTGGTAGCGGGCCTGCAGCACGTTGCGCGGCGGCGCCGCCGCGCCGTGCAGCAGTCCGGATACAAACCGCAGCACACGGATCTTGTCAGCGTTTTCGCCTGCGCCGCAGCGCAAGTGGCTTGCGGCCGTTTCACTGCTGACGATAACCCGCGAATTGGCCTCCAGCGCCCGCGTGATGTTGCGCTCCCGCATTGCCAGGTCTTGATCCCTGAAAAGGTGTGGCAGATGACGATGCTGCAGGTCGGGAATCCAGGCAATCGAAGGAATGTGGGCGGCCCGGCAAAGATCGCCTGAATGAGACAAAACCGAAATGTGGTTCCTTTTCAGTTCGCCACGTAGAACCAAATCGGAGCCGAAAGCGTGTATCAGGACTTTGCGCAGACACCACAGCGGGTGGCCGCGATCCAGCGCTCGGGTACGAACGATCGGCGCAAACGAGAATTCGTCCTCAATGTTAGGGTCCGTGGCGCCACCGGTGATGAATACCGGCTCAATAGTGCGATTCTCGAGGCCGCAAACTGCCAGCAACAGATTACGCAAATAATTCAGGCCGCCGAGCCATTCGCGCACCGCAAATATGTTGATAAAACCGACGCGTATCAATGAGCACCAGCCCGAAACCAGTCGACATATTCGCGAACGCCTTCCTGCCATTGCTTCGCGGGGTTCCAGCCAAGGACACAGGCACGCGAAATGTCGGCCACGTAGGCGAGCGGGTCCGCTGATCGTGTCTGGCCAGAGAATCTCACTGCACCACCACTGCCAAATGCAGTAACGATCTCGCGCAAAACCTGGGCCACCGTGACGCCGCTTCCCGTGCCACCGTTGACCACCGGGCAGTCTCTGCTGGCGTGATTGAGTGCCAGCGCGAGCAATCCGGCCGCATCGTCAACGTGCAGCCAGTCACGTTGCTCGCCACCTGTGCCCGAGAAGACCAGATCGCCGTTGCTGATCCTCGAACAGGCATCCCACAGCAGTTGCTTGCGTAATCCATTCCCGTAGACCGAGAACAAACGGACAATCGCTATTCGCAGACCAAAGCTGCGCGCATATGAAGCGCAAAGCTGCTCAGCCATTTGCTTGTGCGCACCGTAGGGCGAAACTGGCGCAACCGGGTCCGTTTCGGTAATAGGTAATCGCAGTACGTTGCCATAGACGGCAACACTCGACGGGTATACCAAGGTGGCGTTGGGGGCATGCAGGCGCAAGAACTCGAGCAACGAGGCTGTGGTAGAAACGGTACGCAGATAGTCTTCATGCGGGTGCGTAACCGAGTAACCAACCGATCCGCCGCCCGCACAGTGGATCACGCCCGTCGGAATACCGGCGTGCGCAATCAGGGTTTCCATCGTGACGTCCGCTAAATACCAGTCGGCGATACCCCACTCACGCCACTGGTCTCGCTTCCAGTCTCCGTGACCGATGCCGATCACACGCAGACCCTTTTTGGCAAGATCACGCGCAACATGTCGGCCGATGAAGCCGTGTGCACCGGTGACGAGAAAGGTGTCAGACACCTGACCTCCGGGTCCCGGCAAAGCTGTACAAGCGTCCCGGCACTTTCAGAAAATGACCCAGCATTGTGACGGCAATGTCAGGAATCATTGCCGGAAATGGCCACGCAATGCGCGACGCGATGCGCTTTTTCA
>JBFKXV010000365.1:0-3359 GCA_041637935.1 Burkholderiales bacterium
CCGGCAGGTCCGGCCGTGGGCCGTTGATGTCAGCAGCGGCGTTGAGGCTGCAAAGGGAGTAAAAGACGCAGCTTTAATGGCTGCTTTCATTCGAGGAGTGAAAGATGCAGATGTATGAGGCTGTACGGGCCTACAATCTCCCCGATGAGCGTGGCCATTTTGGTAACTATGGCGGTGTATTCGTCGCCGAGACCCTGGTCCACGCGTTGGAGGAACTGCGCGGGAACTATGAGCGATTGCGCCAGGACAAGGACTTTCTCAGCGAGTTCGAATACGAACTGAAGCATTACGTCGGCCGTCCCAGCCCGGTCTATTACGCCAAGCGGCTTTCCGAGAACCTCGGTGGAGCCCAAATCTGGCTCAAGCGCGAAGATCTCAATCACACCGGCGCGCACAAGGTGAACAACACGGTCGGTCAGGCGTTGTTGGCGCGCCACATGAAAAAGAAGCGGGTCATTGCCGAGACCGGCGCCGGTCAGCATGGCGTGGCCTCGGCAACGGTTGCCGCCCGCTACGGCTTGGAGTGCGTCGTCTACATGGGCTCAGAGGACGTCAAGCGGCAAGCCAGCAATGTCTACCGTATGAAGCTGCTCGGTGCCACGGTAGTGCCAGTGGAAAGTGGATCAAAGACGCTCAAGGACGCACTGAATGAAGCGATGCGTGACTGGGTTACCAACGTCGAAGACACTTTCTACATCATCGGCACCGTCGCCGGGCCGCACCCCTACCCGATGATGGTGCGCGATTTCAACTCGGTGGTCGGACGTGAACTGCGCTGGCAGATGCCCGAGGAGGTGGGCCGGCAGCCAGACGCGATCATCGCCTGCGTCGGGGGTGGTTCGAATGCGATGGGCGCGTTCTACCCATACATTGAAGACAAGTCGGTCAGACTGATCGGAGTGGAGGCAGCTGGGCTTGGAATCAGCTCCGGAAAACACGCAGCCCCGCTGTGTGCCGGCAAGCCGGGCGTGTTGCATGGCAACCGTACCTATCTGATGCAGGATGACAACGGGCAAATCACCGAGACACACTCGATCTCGGCCGGTCTTGATTATCCGGGCGTCGGGCCCGAGCATGCCTGGCTGAAAGACAGCGGCCGTGCAGAGTATGTTGCGGCCGACGATAAAGAAGCGCTGGAGGCGTTCCATACGCTTACCCGCACCGAAGGCATCATGCCGGCACTGGAATCGGCGCACGCAGTTGCCTACGCCATGAAGTTGGCACCGCAGATGGACAAGGACGCGGTTTTGCTGGTGAATCTTTCCGGGCGCGGTGACAAGGATATGGACACGGTTGCCCAGGCATCGGGAATCACGCTGTAGCCGCATAGTGAAGACCGCACAGCGCCAGATCGTTGCGGGGAATTCGGCTTGCCGGGCGCGCTGGCGGAAAGCGTAGACCAGAACAATATGTCGCGAATCAGCGCATCTTTTGAAAAGCTCCGCGCGGCGGACAGGAAAGCCCTGATTCCGTTTATTACTGCCGGTGACCCGAACGCACAGCTGACCCCCGGGATCATGCATGGGTTGGTCGAGGCCGGCGCAGACATTATCGAGTTGGGCGTGCCGTTTTCCGATCCGATGGCCGACGGGCCGACCATTCAACGCTCCAGCGAACGTGCCCTCAAACAAGGTATCGGTTTGCGCGACGTATTGCAGATCGTCAGCCAGTTCCGCCAGGCTGACCAGCAAACACCGGTGGTGTTGATGGGCTACGCCAATCCGATCGAGGCTATTGGTTACGACGAATTTGCGCAGCAAGCGCAGGCAGCGGGTGTCGACGGTGTGCTGGTAGTGGACTATCCTCCCGAGGAAAGCCGTGAACTGACAAAGCAACTCAACGCGAGTGGACTCGATTCAATATTCCTGCTTGCACCAACGACGCTCGAAACACGCATGGATGATGTAGCGCGGACCGCCAGTGGTTATGTTTACTATGTGTCGTTGAAAGGTGTCACGGGTGCGAAGAATCTCGATCTGGGCGAAGTCGCACAAAAGATCACGCAAATTCGGGCGCACGTTGATTTACCGATCGGAGTCGGATTTGGTATCCGTGATGGCGATACGGCGCGCGCAGTCGCCGAGCACGCTGACGCAGTAGTGATTGGTTCGCGTCTGGTCGAGGAGATTGAACAATCAACTCCGGACGAGGTTGTCGCGCGCGCCAGTGCGCTGATCGGCGAGATTCGTCAGGCGTTGGACAAAGCGTGATGAACCAACGGGCATACCAACCATGAGTTGGCTGCAGAAATTGCTTCCGCCGAAGATCCAGCGCGCCACCAAGAAATCGACAAGGAAGGCGGTGCCGGAGGGGTTGTGGAGCAAGTGCGTCGAATGTGAAACGGTTCTGTACCGCGCCGAACTGGAGAAGAACCTCTACGTCTGTCCAAAATGCAGTCACCATGAGCGCATCGGTGCACGCGAGCGGCTTGATCTGACACTCGATGCCGAGGGCCGCTACGAAATCGGCGAGGAAGTGACGCCGATCGATTTCCTCAAGTTTGTCGACAGCAAGCGCTACAAGGACCGGCTTGAACAGGCTCGCAAAGCCACCGGCGAGGACGATGCTCTGTTGGTCATGCAAGGCACAATCAAGGAAGTGCCGCTGGTCTGTGCCGCCTTCGAGTTCCGTTTCCTTGGCGGGTCGATGGGTTCGGTCGTCGGGGAGCGATTCGTGCGCGGTGTTCAAACCTGTTGCCAGAACAATCTGCCGTTTGTCTGCTTCTCTGCCAGCGGCGGCGCTCGTATGCAGGAAGGACTGACTTCATTGATGCAAATGGCCAAGACGACAGCGGCGCTCACCCGGATGTCATCGGCGAGGCTGCCCTTCATATCGGTTCTGACTGACCCGACCATGGGCGGCGTGTCGGCCAGCTTTGCGCTGATTGGCGATGTCATCATCGCCGAGCCGGGCGCATTGATCGGATTCGCCGGGCCGCGGGTGATCGAGCAGACTGTGCGGCAGACCTTGCCCGAGGGCTTCCAGCGAGCCGAGTTCCTGCTCGAGCATGGTGCTGTGGACATGATCGTCGACCGGCGCAACATGCGCGACCGACTCGCGAACCTGATCACGCTGCTGATGCGTGTCGCCCCTGCCTGAGTATTTGCATTGTTGTGACGCCTGCGACCGGGCGGTCACGTTTAACGCGAACTGAGTATATCCATTTTGCTGGCAACGACGCGCGCTCTGTCTGACTGGCTCGATCGCATCGAGCGCTTGCATCCGACCGAAATCGAACTTGGTCTCGAGCGCGTCGGCGCAGTGCGCGACCGTTTACACATCGATCCTGCGTTTCCGGTGATTCTGGTCGGTGGCACCAATGGCAAGGGATCAACCTGCGCCATGCTCGACGCGATCTA
>JBFKXV010000366.1:0-3357 GCA_041637935.1 Burkholderiales bacterium
CTGGCGACACATCCGCCGACGCCGATGATCAGGTCCGGCTTGTCCTGTTTCAGGTGGCGAACACGTCCCAGATCACTGAACACTTTCTCCTGTGCTTTTTCCCTGACCGAGCAAGTATTGAACAGGATGACGTCGGCTTGCGCGGGATCATCGGTTTTTTCGTAACCTTCGCCCGCAGCCAGCAAGTCCGCCATCTTGCCCGAGTCGTACTCGTTCATTTGGCAGCCGAAGGTCCGGATGTAGACTTTCTTTGTCACTGCCCCGGCGTCACTCGTTTCATCAGTTGGCTGGCGCCACCTGGCGCGGGCGATTGCCCTGCTTGGGATTGCGTGCGGCTTCCTCGCGCGTCAGAAGCCAGAGTTCGGACAGATAGCCCTGGTAGTCGAGCCGGTACATGATCTCCGCCTTCCTCGCTGGCAGTGAGGCCGGCATGACGATCAGGTTCTGCTGGTTAAAAATGCGCCCGCCGGGCGCGAGCCGGTAGGTTGCGGATCCGATGCGGTAATTGGGATACGCATGTGCAGTCAGTGTGCCGCGTTGCGCATCTTGCGGAAAATCGCGTGCCGCCTGCGCTGGCGCAAACAATAGCAGCCAGGCAAGCAGCCCGAAGACCGATAACTTTTTACCCATGTAAAGATTGCATCAACAGCAATACGCAGCACGCCAATTCCAGACATGACAAACGATACACAAGCAGGCATGAAAGGGAAATGGTGGCGAATCAGGGATTTGAACCCCGGACCAACGGATTATGATTCCGCTGCTCTAACCGCTGAGCTAATTCGCCACGTGCCGTGTCCAGCAGGGACCGGAAGGTTACTGAGCCCCCTATCCATTGTCAAGGCAAAAGCCCCGCTGAAACAGCAGCTTCGCACAGGTGTAGACTCTCTATGATGCAGTCTGAAGTAGCCATAATCGGTGGCGGTCTGGTCGGCGGCAGCCTTGCTGCGGCGCTGGCTGACGCGGGCGTGGCGGTGACACTGGTTGATGCCCGCGCTGAATCTGAGACGTCCGCCAAGTCGCCCCCTGGCGGCGACTTCGACCGGCGCGTGTTTGCCATTCGGCCGGCAGGCCGGCAATTGCTCGAACGTTGTGGAATCTGGCGACACGTTGACGAGTTGCGCACAGCACCCGTCACCAGGATGGTGGTGACCGGAGATGACGGCGTGTCGCGGCTGACTTTTGACGCTTATCGCAGCGGTATTGCCGAACTGGCCGTCATTGTCGAGAACGCTGAGCTGCAGGCAGCGGTCAGACAAGCGCTTGACGATCAAATTTTGGTCAGCACACTCGCCGGGCGGCGTTGTGACGCTGTGCGCTGGTGCGAAGCAGCGGTAGAAGTCGTTCTCGATGACGCTCAGCAAATCGATGCGCAACTGCTGGTTGGCGCGGACGGCGCGAATTCGCGTGTGCGGGAGTTGGCGGGAATTTCGACCAGTGAATCGGTGTACGGTCAGAGCGCAGTGGTCGTTAATTTCGAGACGAGCGTCGATCATCGCGGCACGGCCTGGCAGTGGTTTCGGCCTGACGGCGTGCTGGCGCTGTTGCCGTTGCCCGGCAAGCGGGTATCGATGGTGTGGTCGACGCAGCAAGCGCATGCCGAGGAACTGATTGCGTTAAAGGATGGGGAACTTGCCGAGCGAGTCAGTGAGGCGTCAAATGCGGTGCTCGGAGAGCTGGCGCCAGCGAGCTCGGCGGCGGCGTTTCCGTTGCGCTTGATGAAGGCAGCCACTATTACTGGAGCGCGGCTTGCTCTGGTTGGTGACGCCGCTCATAATGTGCACCCGCTCGCTGGACAGGGCTTGAATCTCGGACTGGCGGACGCCAGTTCGCTGGCTTCGGTAATCGCCGCGCGCGGACCCGACGAAATCGGGAGCAGTGCGGTGCTGGCGCGCTACCGAAGAAGCCGGGCCGAAGAAATCATGGCAATGCAGCTCACCACGGATGGGTTACATCGCCTGTTTCAATCGTCGGCTCCCGGTGCAGCCTGGCTCAGAAATACCGGGCTCAGACTGACTGAGCAATTGTCACCATTAAAGCGTGTGCTGGTGAAACATGCGACCGGTTAGGCGGTCCAACCCAGGCAACCACTACAGCAAGGAATATCTCATGACGCGGCTCCGGCTTCTTACTTACCTGTTCATCATCGTCAGCGGTTTCGTTGTTGCGCTGGCCCACGCCGGCGACGATGAACTGCGCGCGGCCATCCAGCAAAAATTCCCCAATGCCAATGTTCAGTCGATATCCAAGGTGCCTGCCCTCGGTTTGTATGAGCTGGTGATCGATGGATCGGTCTACTACTCTGACGCGAAGTTTGAACACCTGATTGACGGCAACATCATCGAAATTAAATCGATGCGCAATCTCACCGCCGAGCGCAAGCGGGAGATCGAGGAAGCCGAGTTGAGAAAAGTGGCCATGGCGTTTGACGATCTGCCGCTGGCGAACGCATTCAAGAAAGTCTTTGGCGATGGCTCGCGGCGCATGGCATATTTTGCCGATCCGAATTGCGGTTATTGCAAGCGCTTCGACCGTGAAACCCTGCCCAACCTCAAGAACACGACTGTCTACGTATTTCTGTATCCGATTATCACCGCGCAGTCGGTGCCAACATCGAAATCGATCTGGTGTTCGGCGGATCGTGAAAAAGCCTGGGATGAATACGTGATCAAGAGCATTGCGCCGAAGGCGGCACCCGATTGCGAGAACCCGGTCGATGACATCCTCGCGTTCGGGTACAGCAAACGCATCCGCGGCACGCCAACACTGTTCTTTGAAGACGGTTCTCGCATCAGCGGCGCGCTCTCACTCGAACAGCTCGAGCAACGCCTGGTTCGCGCGGAAGAGAATATTGCGAAAACTGAGGGAGCCGGCGGCTGACGCCGGCTGCGGCGGTTGCTGGCGGGCCGGTGCCGCTGAACCATGAATTCGGTTTGCGTCAGTTTTGATTTACACCCGTTTCGATTTACATCGGTTTTGATTTACACCAGTTTTGATGTACACCGGTGCAACGTATCAATCGAACTGATCCCGTCAGTCAGGCGGCGGCCCAGCGCTTATCCATTGCACTGACCTTGTCGCTGGTTGTCCACGCGGCGGGGGTGTGGATGGTGCCGGGAAGAGGTGGCGACGGCGACTTGCCGGAGGTTTTGGCGCAGGTTGTGCCACCAAAAATGTTTACCTTCTCTGCGTCGCTGCTGCCTGTTGCATCGACGATCAACATGAGCGTCAACCAGCGCTCACAGGTTGCCGCGGCGGGTGGCGCAGGCCGCGTCGAAGCGCATGACCCACGTTATTACGGTGTCGACGAATTGGATGTTCTTCCAACTCCGCGTGGGCCGATCCGCCTGAGGCAAG
>JBFKXV010000367.1:0-3350 GCA_041637935.1 Burkholderiales bacterium
ACCGACAATGCTTGCCCTGTAATCGTTGCACCGACTGGCGAAGCGAGGTAGAGCGCCATGTTGGCAATGTCGTATGGGCTGACCATCTGCTGCATTGACACTCGCTTGAGCGAGATCTTTCGTTGCTCTTCGAAGCTGATGCCGACCGCCTTGGCCTTGTTTGCGATGACTTCATCCTGGCGTTCGCCCTCGACTACGCCGGGTTGAATCGCGTTGACACGGATCT
The DNA here is from genome assembly GCA_041637935.1 of Burkholderiales bacterium. Taxonomy (GTDB): domain Bacteria; phylum Pseudomonadota; class Gammaproteobacteria; order Burkholderiales; family Eutrophovitaceae; genus SG8-40. The sequence continues at coordinate 227 of JBFKXV010000367.1, forward strand.
TGTCCTCGCCGAGTTCCATTGACAGGCTCTTGCTGAACCCGACTACACCCCATTTTGCCGCTGCATATGGCGTGCGGAAAGGGAAACCAAGGCGCCCTGCGGTTGAAGACAGATTGATGATCGAACCTCCGCCGGCCTTCTTGAGCATCGGCACCGCAAGGCGGGTGCAGTAGAACATGCCGTTCAGATCGACCGCAATGCAGCGCTCCCAGTCGGTTACATCGATTTCCTCGACCTTGCCGGTCGGGCCGGCGACACCCGCGTTATTGATCAGGCAATCGAGCCCGCCAAGCCGGGAACGAACATCGGCGAACAACTGCTCGACATCGTCGAGTTTGGAAACGTCGGCAATCGTGCCCGTCACCCCCGGAAATGCCTTCATGGCATCATCCAACGCGGATCGGGAAACGTCGCAGATGTGCACGCGCGCACCGGCCTGGTGGAACACGTCGGTCATGGCACGGCCAATGCCACCGGCGCCGGCGGTAATGAGCACGCGCAATCCGTTTATTGAAACTTCCATATTGACTCCTCCCGGACCGTCAAGTCTTGTCTACAGCCAGAGATCCGTTTTTGAAGTTCGAGATCGCTCACTAATCGTACTGATCGCCGGCGATGCGAAACAAAGCCGCGCTCGGGCGCACAGGCGTCATTGGCGAGCACTACGGCCGGGTTTGTTCGATGACAATAATGGCGGTCACTAATTATTTCCCGCTACATCTCGCGCAATCGCTATGATTCGTTGCCCGCCGCGCTCTTATTCAAGCCGTTTTTTGTTCAATTCGTGTAAAGCACCGGAATTATACGCTTGGCCGTTGCCGCATTTATCTTGTTGTTGAGGCTATCGACAGCACCCCTGGTTGCGATGTTTCGATAAAATCGTGGCGGTGAACACCGCAATTCCATCGTTCAAGATCCTCGCCCTGGAAACGTCGACTGATTTTTGTTCCGTGTCGCTGCTTGACGGGGAGGACATTCATAGCCAGGGTGAGAACGCCGGCCAGAGACATTCCGAGTTGTTGTTGCCGATGGTCGACGAGGTGCTGCGCGGAGCCGGTGTGAGCCTCCCGGATCTCGACGCAATCGCCTTCGGGGCGGGTCCTGGTTCGTTCACCGGTCTGCGCATTGCATGCGGTGTTGCGCAAGGATTGGCATTTTCGGTCGATGGTCGTTGTATTCCGGTGGGTTCTCTGGAAGCACTTGCGCAGGCGAGCGGGGGCAGCAGTGTTGTCATTTGTACCGACGCGCGGATGGGGCAGGTCTACCACGCGGCTTTCGTGCGTGATGGGCCTGGCTGGCGCGAAGTGCTGGCACCAAGTCTGTGTTCTCCTGATGATTTACCTGAACTGCCAAAAGCAGCCTGGCTCGGCTGCGGTAGTGGTTTCGACCGTTATCCACAGATCATGACCGGCGCGTACCGGAACGAGGTCAAGCAGGTGATTACAGGCATGCTGCCGCATGCGCGCGAGGTCGCGATGCTCGGCGCGCAGTATCTGGCGGCGGGCCGTAGTGTTGCCAGTGCCGAGGCGGCACCGATCTATGTGCGTAACAAAGTGGCGCTGACCATGAAGGAACAAGGATGAGCGCGCTCGCCGACAGCGTGCCGCATGTGCGGCCCATGGAGAAGGCCGATCTCGAGCGGGTCATGGCGATCGAGACGTCGATCTATACGCATCCATGGACGCGTGGCAACTTTACCGATTCGCTCAAGGCAGGTTACACCTGTCATGTCATGGAGGTGTCCGGCGAGGTCGTTGGCTACGGCGTGATAATGGTCGCCGCCGAGGAGGCGCATCTGCTCAATCTCAGTATTGCCCCGGAGTGGCAACGAAGGGGTTACGGACGCTGTTTTTTGCTGCATTTTATCGACATGGCGCGGCAAGCTGATGCTCGTCAATTGTTGCTCGAGGTACGTCTTTCCAATTTCGTCGGCCGCAGCCTGTATTTTTCGATGGGCTTTTACTCAGTGGCGATTCGACCTGGTTATTATCCGGCCAAGAGTGGGCGCGAAGATGCGATTGTGATGGGGCTGAATCTGTGACGAGACGTAACGACATACTTGCCGAGCTCGGACTCAACCCATTGTGGCTCGAACGCAGCCGGCTCGAGCAAACGCAAACAGTCGCCACGCAGACTGCGCGGGTTCCCCAATCGACGCCAAAAGGCGAACCCGCTGATACGGCGCCGGGTGAACTTGCGTCGCAAGCTAACAGCGCGAGTGCCCCCGGAAAAATCCCGTTGCAGCGCGGTCAGACCGACGATCTGCCAGTCAACAAAATGGATTGGCCGCAGCTGCGACAGGCCGTTGCCGGGTGCACTGCCTGTTCGCTGCATGCGAAACGCAGGCAGGCTGTGTTCGGCGTTGGCGATGAGCGGGCTGACTGGCTGATTGTTGGCGAAGGCCCTGGTGCAGAGGAAGACGCGCGCGGCGAGCCGTTTGTAGGCCAGGCCGGGAAGCTGCTCGATAACATGCTGTCGGCGATCGGACTGGCGCGTGGCAGCAATGTGTACATCGCAAACGTAGTCAAATGCCGGCCGCCGGGCAATCGCACACCCGCGCCCGACGAAGCGGAGGCGTGCGCGGGTTTTCTGGATCGCCAGATCGACCTTATCCAGCCGCGTCTGATCGTGGCGCTGGGAAAAGTGGCAGCACGCAGGATGTTGGGACGGGATGCGACGCTGGCCAGTTTGCGCAAGACAATTCATGATTACCGGGGGATTCCGTTGGTTGTGACCTATCACCCGGCATATCTGCTGCGTAACATGCCGGACAAAGCCAAGGCATGGGAGGACTTGTGTTTTGCGGTCGACACGATGTCCGGTCTGGCAGGCGTGCAAGATCCCCGGAAATGAGTTCGAGCGGCGCGAGTTCAGGCTGCGCTGACGTCGGAAGCAGTGTCAATGCGACGTAATCGCAACGACGTGATGCTCGATTTTCAGTTTGTTGATATTTAGTTGATAGAAACCCGGTTTGTTTAAAGCCAGTTTGTTTAGAACCAGTTTGTTCAAACCCAGTTTGTTTAAAGCCAGTTTGTTTAAAACCTTTGCAGGTGACATTGATGCCGCGGCCGGTTGAAGCGATTATCGATTTGCAGGCACTGCGCAACAACGTTGCAGTTGCAAA
>JBFKXV010000368.1:0-3350 GCA_041637935.1 Burkholderiales bacterium
GGGGTCAATTTGGTGCGATTCTGCGTTACAGCTCGCTTATGTGGGATGGCCACACCGCGCTCGCTGCGCCTTGTCTCACACCAAATTGACCGCCGTCGCACCGATCCAATATGTGTTAACAGGCCCTAGTTGCGCCATAAAGCTGGCGCTAAGTGTGCGCGGCTAAATTAGCCTCTCATTTCCTCTATCATGTTTCCCAACGAAACAACTCACTGCAGCAAAATTTACTGCCAACACAAACCATGCCGTCAAGTATTGAATACAGCATTTTTCCTTTCAGCCCCGAGGCACATCTGTTTGCCGTTTCCTGTACCGTCGCCGAGCCCGACCCCGGCGGCCAGCAGTTCTCGCTGCCGGCATGGATTCCCGGCAGTTATCTGCTGCGCGATTTTGCCCGCCATGTCGTGCGCATTCGCGCGCGCAGTGGCCGGCAGCCGGTTCCGATTGTCAAACTGAACAAGAACACCTGGGTCGCGGAGCCATGCGCTGGCCCACTGACGATCGAATATGAGGTGTATGCCTTCGACCTTTCAGTGCGCGGCGCCTATCTCGACCCGACGCGCGGCTTTTTCAACGGCACCAGTGTGTTCATGCGTATTCACGGCGCCGAAGCATTACGTCATCAAGTCGAGTTGCGCCGCCCGCAGGGTGCGGCTTATCGAAAGTGGCGCGTCGCCACGGCGTTGCCGCGTGCCGGCGCAGATTCGTACGCGTTTGGCCGGTATGCTGCCGATGATTACGACGAATTAATCGACCACCCGGTCGAATTGGGCGAGTTCTCCGTGGCGACGTTTCGCGCCGCCGGTGTGCCACATGACATCGTAATCAGCGGCCGTCACGATTGCGACATGAAGCGCCTGGCGCGCGACCTGAAGAAGCTGTGCGAGACGCAGATTTCATTCTGGGGCGAGGCACCGATGAAGCGCTATGTCTTTCTGGTGCTTGCGCTTGGCGACGGCTACGGCGGCCTGGAACATCGCGCTTCGACCTCGCTGGTGTGCAGTCGCGACAGCCTGCCCAGGCCAGACACACCGGCGACTGACGAAAAATACGTCACCTTCCTCGGTCTGTGCTCGCACGAGTACTTCCACACCTGGAACGTCAAGCAGATCAAGCCTGAGGCGTTTACCCCGTATGACCTCGATCACGAAAACTACACCACGCTATTGTGGGCGTTCGAGGGCATTACCTCTTACTACGACGACCTGATGCTGGTGCGCGCTGGCCTTATCTCGCGCGACGCCTATCTCGAATTGCTGAGTAAGACAATCACGCAGGTACAGCGCGGCAGCGGCCGGCTCAAACAATCGGTCGCTGAGTCAAGCTTCGATGCCTGGACCAAGTTCTACCGTCAAGACGAAAACGCACCAAATTCCATCGTCAGTTACTACAGCAAGGGCAGCCAGATTTCACTATGCCTCGATCTGCTCATTCGCGACAAGACGGCCGGACGCAGGTCGCTTGATCATGTCATGCGCATCCTATGGAAACGTTACGGCCGCACTGGAAAAGGCGTTCCGGAAGACGGCGTCGAGCAAATCGCCGAACAGGTTACCGGTGTAAAGCTGCGGCGATTCTTCGACTCCGCTGTACACGGTACGGATGAGCTGCCATCGGCACGCCTGTTGAAACAGGTCGGTGTCGACTTTCAGTTGCGTCCCGCCGAGTCGGCGAGCGACCGTGGCGGCAAAGTGAAAAGCGCTAACGGCACCGATAAACGCGTCGAGTTGCGCATTCGCACACAGACCAGCGGTAATGAAGTCAAGATCAGCCATGTTCTGGATGGCGGCAGCGCACAGCGCGCCGGTCTATCGGTTGGAGATGTGATCGTGGCTGTCGACAACCTGCGTGTGAGCAGCGGCAATCTCGAAAAACTGCTGTCACGGCATCGGCCTGGAGATCATGTTCGGCTGCATGCTTTTCGGCGCGATGAATTAATGCTGTTCGAAGTAACCCTTCTGGCCCCGCCGCGAGACACGGTTTCGCTGAGCGTTTCAGAAGATCATACGCACGACAAAGCACGCCGCGCCTGGCTGGGGACTGCCTGAGAACCATCGCCGCTCATTACCCGGGCGAGGCAGAAGATGCCGCTGTTATGCCGGTGTGATCATTTCTTTGGCTTGCCCAAGCCGATCGGTGCCGGCGTCATCTGAACGATGTCGGAAAACAGGGCATCGAACTCGTCGCCCAACCGTCTTCCCAGCAACGGGTCAGCATGAGCGGCGAACACGTCCCGGATAACGCCCCAATCCTGTTCGGTCAGCTCCTGTTCGGCGATGGGAATCACCTTGTTCTCTTCCTTGTCCATGTGGCGCCAATAGAACTCGCTGAAGCTTTTTAAAGCCTCGGCGAAGCCGGTCACGCCGTCCGGACGACCGGCTTCCCAGACACTCAGGGCAACCGTCAGTGTGTTCAGCATCGACTCGCCTTGATCGTGCTCGGCTTCGAGCTCGTGGATCACTTCATCGGCAACATTGCTACGTTGCATCAACAGCGCGAACAAAGATACGTCCTCGCTCGGATGGTGGCGGCGTTCAGGGAATTCGCGCAGGTAATACAGCATTGCGTGCAACAGTCTGAACTCCGGATCCGTGCCCGATTCTTCGGCCTTGCGCACCACCTGGACCAGCGCTTCGAGAACCGCAGCGAGGGAACGATGTTCAGCTTTGATCAGCGATATGGCTTCATGCCGCATTCGATTCTCCTTCCCGCCGGTTGCGCCACTCGAGCTCTGGCCTTACGCTGCGGCATTCTGTGATTCCCTGACCAGGCCGAAGTCGTAGTCGACAGACCACCACGCTTGATCGATTTTTTTTCCGTCGGGTGCAATACCCGGTTCATGCGCCACGAAATCAACTACCAGCGAGTCCTTTACGGCAAACACCGCGTCCGACTCGAGGTACGGATCACCCCTCACGAATAAGTGTGTGGTGAGCGTCTCATGGCCGGGCGCAGCGACGATCATGTGGGTGTGCGCCGGGCGGTACGGATGCCGGCCCAGTTCCAGCATCATCTGGCCGACCGGTCCATCGATGGGGATCGGGTAACTCACCGGTTTGACCGTCCAGAATGCGTAGCGACCTTGCGCATCTGTGGTGATGCGCCCGCGCGCCCGCAATTCGCCATCGGGCCGTTGCACGTCATACTGCCCGGCGCCGTCGGTTGACCAGATGTCGAGCGTTGCGCCGCCGATCGGTGTGCCATCAGACGACATGACGATCCCGGAGAAATAAACCGGCTCGCCTTCGACTCCTTCGGCAATGTTGGCGCCCAACGGCATGTCTGGCGCACCCCGAACATAGAACGGACCCAGCACGGTCGACTCGGTAGCACCGTCGGGCTTGTGATGA
>JBFKXV010000369.1:0-3345 GCA_041637935.1 Burkholderiales bacterium
AAAGCATTTCGCCAGGCGCCTGATTCACCGCTGCGATGCGCGTGTGCGTGTGCCAGCGTATCGGCATCCCACTGGCCGCCGAAACCGGCGGCGATTTCCAGCGCCCGCGCCATGGACCTCTCGACCGGATGATCTGCGTTCTCGAATGCCAGCACCAGGATATGCGCACCTCCGTCGCCGACCCCCGTTGTCGCGGCTTCTTCGCTGTCGATCAACCGGCAGTTGGACGGATACAGACCGGATTGGCTTATCGCGCGCACTGCTTCCGCCGCGCGATACCAGTCGGCGAAGCGCACCGAGGTCGACGCGCGGAAACGCGGTCGCGCTTGCAGTCGCATCCAGGCTTCGGTAATCACCCCGAGTGTGCCCTCGGAACCGATGAAAAGCCGGTCCGGACTGGGGCCGGCACCGGAACCCGGCAGCCGGCGCGATTCGCTGATCCCGGCCGGTGTCACGACCCGTGTGCTCTCCACCATATCGTCAATATGCGTCAGCCGCGTCGCGAAATGGCCGCCGGAACGCGTCGCAATCCACCCACCGAGTGTCGAGTACTGAAAAGACTGCGGGAAATGTCGCAGGGTCAATCCGTGCGGTTTGAGTTGCGACTCGAGCTGCGGTCCCAGCACGCCGGCCTGCACGCGTGCCGCGCGTGACACCGTATCGACCTCGAGGACGCGATCGAGAGCTTGCAGATTCAGTGAAATGACGCCTTGGTAATGACCTTCGACAGAAGTTTCAACGCCGCCGACGACCGACGATCCGCCACCGTAAGGGATTACCGCAGCGCCGATTGTGTCGGCGAAATCGAGGACGGACACGATGTCTTTTTCGTCGCGCGGACGTGCAACCAGATCAGGAGGTTTGGGGAAGGCGCGCGCAAAGGCGCGCACGCTGTCCGGATACGATTTGCCATAACTGTGAATCAGCCGGTCTTCGGCATCACTGGAAAAGATGTCAGCCAGTGAACCCGGTGCCGAAAACCGTGGCGCCGGCAACGTAATTTCGTCGACAATCGGTGGCGCGACTTCCGTCCAGCTCGACATTGAAAAGCGTCGTCCGTAGAAGTCCTTGAGCATCCGGCGCTCGGCAGGACTGGCCACTTCATCGGTATATCCCCAGCCCCAGAACTTGAACTTGCGGCGAGTCATGGCCTACGCACGTGAGCCCCCGTTCCAGCGCAACAGATTGAGAAATTCGCGCCGCGTCTTCGGACCATAGGTTTGAAAGTGTGGCTGTGGGTTGTCTTGATAGGCGACGCGTTGCCGGGCGATGTTGTCAGAGCGCGCGTACTTGGAAACGTCGGCAACGTTGATACCGTAAGGCTTGGTTGCATTGAGTCCGAACACTTTGGCACGAATGGCCGGTGTAATTTGTGGGTAACCGAAACGCTCGCGAAACTGCGGCGAGATCTGGAAGGTGCGGAACGCCTGTATCTGGTCCTGGGGTGAGCCATACCAGATCGAGTCGGTACCCCACAGCACGTTGTCCTCGCCGATGTATTTGAGCAATTTGCCGATGACATGCGCGGCGTTGTCCGGGTCGCGCATCACGAAGCGCCAGGTGCTGCCCAGTTCCGCATAAACGTTGCTGTTCGGGGCGAGGTTATTGTCACGCACCGAACGGATCAAGGTATCGACACCGTCGCTGGTGCTGCCTTCGGCGTAGGCACGCTCGGAGTTGCCAGGAACAAATCCGGAGTGATAAACGATGAAGCTGACATCTGGAAACAGTTTCGCGACTTTCCCGATATCACTGCATTGACTATGTTGGTAGGATCGCCGGCCGAAAGGAAAGCCCTTGTGCACGCAAATGACCTTGACGCCGAGATCACGCGCTTTTTCAATAAAGCGCAGGCCGGCGTCGTCCGACAGGAAGTAGCCCCGCCCGTCAGGACCCCACTGAGTGTAGGTCTTCCAGGCGGAAACGCCCCAGCGCTTCGCCAACTCATCCATCCGCTCGACATCGCCGTCTTGATTCGGGTTGACCCGGCCGTGCAGCAACAGGCGATGCGAGCCTTCCATCTGGTCAACAATTCGGCGGACCGCATCGGCGGATTCAATCGTCAGCGGCTCGGCGTCACTTTCGGACGGTACAAACGACAGCACCATCATGTCGGTATCGCTGTCGAGGAAGACATCTTTGATGAACTCGTCGCCGTTCAGACACTTTAGATAGCTCATTTCGCCGGGATCCTTGGCAAAGTCGCACTGCCCTTTCGGAGCGAAGGTGAATCGTTTGACGCCGGGCGGTAGTTTCTTCACCCACTCCCCGGTCGGGTCGACGAAATGGCCTTGAACATCGAATATGAACTCGCCTTTATCCAGCTCTGACCCGGCGATTTGCGGATCGAGGGCCGCTTGTGGAGCAAGATCGAACCAGCCACCGGTCTTGCCAGCGGCGGCATGTGCCTGGTTGAACGCGAGCAGCGTGCTGGCAGCGCCGCAGGCAGATACAAGAAACTCGCGTCGGCTTAACGCTCGCCGCTTGGCGTTCAGTGAAGCAAGTTCGTGTGCTAAAGCATTGGCGTGGCGATTGGCGGCCGATAACGGCACAGGGACGAATTCGCCATTCGACGTTGTATCGAGCTTGATGGGCAGTCGTGTTCCGTCTGGATCGATATTGTGTTTCATGAGTCGTCCTTCCGTATAAATCGGATGTGTCATTAATAGCGGGCACTAACTCACGTTTAGTATTGCCTGCTACTCCTCCTGGACCGATGTGTATTGCGAGCAAGCCTACATTTCACCCGGCCGCGGCGGCGCAGCACTTTGTTGCATTGCGCCACGAGGGGCCCGCACCACTTGATTTTTTGCGTTGTTCGCGATCCAGTCAAAAAATGCGATGAAACTTCCATCAATTGGAGTTACGCTTTTGTCGTCGGCACCCATTTGCTGGCAATTTCCATAACTATACGAAAGAGGAGGTCATCATGAAAATTGCGTTGTCTGCTACGGCTATTTTGATTGGTCTCAGTTCGTTTGCCTATGCCGCTGAAAAAGATGAGCGTGGCGGGACCTGTGAGGACGCGAAAAGCCAGTACCGGTACTTCTGCGATAAGGAAGGTCACAAGGACGACATCATGTTGAACGCGCCGATCGCTTGCAATAATGCAAAGCGAAACATGGCTGCAGCGTGTGATGGCCTTACTGACGAGGACTACGCATACGAGTTCACTGAAGGTACGCCCAAGCAATAAAACTAGTTGGGCGATGCCGCGGCGAGCGTCGAGCCAGCCATCACGGTGTTGATGTTGGGTACGTACGGTGATGGACAGCTGGCTGGAGTAAGAGATGTCTGAAATCAAGTCGCACCACGTGTGGGATGCGCCGACGCGCTTGTTTCATT
>JBFKXV010000370.1:0-3336 GCA_041637935.1 Burkholderiales bacterium
GAGGCCCTGGATTTGCATCAGGTCACTGAGCGCGGCGGGGGTGCGTGATTCGACTTTTTCGAGTGCCGGCAGCTCGCCGGTGTCCACCAGCGTCTTGATCTTGGCGGCGAGGTCTTTGCCGATACCGGGCAGTTCCGTCAAATCCTCGCCGTGTTGTAGCAGATCGGACATGCCCCGGGGGTAGCCGCGAACCGTGCGCGCGCCTTCCCGGTAGGCGCGCACGCGAAACGGATTGGCGCCTTCGATTTCCAGCAGGTCGGCCAGTTTTTCGAACGCGTCGGCGATTTCGCTGTTATGGACAGGCATTCAGGGTCATCATGTGCAACAAGTTACGCTCGGCACACCAGGCCAGTCGTTGGCGATTTGATGTGTCTATCAATCATCCAATTCATCCGCTCGGGCAGGGAGTTATGCTAGGCAGGGTCTGCGAGAATTCATTGATTAATCTCAATGCGGGCACAGAAAGAGGCTGTTTTACTATAACGCGCTTATTTGGATGAGCATTGATTCTGGGGAAATCGATGAAATTCAGCGATGCGACAGTTCGAGCGGTCTGGCAGAAGGCGCGGGTGATGCCAGAGCGTAATCCGGACGTTTGGCGGCGCGACCAGTGTGGCGCCTGGCTGCACCGCGAGCAATACAGCAACGACAAGTCGGAGTATGGTTGGAAGATATTGAAAGTGGCTGCCGGTGGCGGTAACGATATTAACCAGTTGCAGCCTTTTCACTGTGGCAATACGTTCGACATCGCCAATGGAAAAGCACAGTGCCACGTGACCGCGGATCGTGCGGGGTTGGCACCGACGCAAAGCGTCGACCAGCCACGCAATAGGTTGGGCTGACCAATGAGCGCAGAATGAAACAGACCAGTGGTGAGTAATCCCGCTGGGTAACGAGCGAATTGTGCCGCGCTTTGATGCAAGGATACGGCGGCAGTTGACGCACAACATGCTATTTTCGGAATTGGGAGTGAGCAATGAGTGGTAAGCAAACGGATGTTTCCAGGCACGGCCGGCGCGATCGCCTCATCAAGGAGCATGTGCACGACCCGTACATGGCGCGCAGCAAGCCGACTGAACCGACGCTGTGTGAGGGTTGTGGCGTGGTCTTCAGCGGTGGACGCTGGCAATGGGTTTCCGAGGTTCCGGCCGGCGCCAGTCGGCAAAAATGCCCGGCTTGCCAGCGCATTCATGACAAAGTGCCGGCCGGAATACTGACGCTGAGCGGCGCTTTCTTTGACGAACACCGTGATGAGATCATGAATCTTGTTCACAACAAGGTGGATGAACAGAAAGCGCAACATCCGATGAAGCGGCTGATGGAAACTCAGGCCCAGAAAGACGGCAGCGTTGTTGTTACGTTTACCGATACGCATCTGCCCCGCGGCGTAGGCGAGGCGATCGAGCGTGCGTACGAAGGCGATCTGGACATCCAGTACACCGAGGAATCGGGTCTAGTGCGCGTTTTTTGGAAGCGCTAAGTCCGTTCAAACGGCGTCCCCCAAAAATAAATTGCTCCTGGCTTAGTAGGGCCTGATGCACATCGAGTTTTTCGGCGCAACCCGCGAAGTCACTGGCTCGTGCTATCTGCTGCACGTAGGCAATCAGCAGGTGCTGGTGGAGTGCGGCATGATTCAAGGTTCGCGCCAACATGAACGACACAATCATGACCCGTTTGCTTTCGATCCATCCAGGGTCGACGCGGTTGTTCTGACCCACGCTCACATCGATCACTCCGGACGCCTGCCGCTATTGATCAAGCGCGGCTACCGGGGGCACATTTATACCCATCGAGCCACGTCCGACCTGTGCGCCATCATGCTCGAGGACGCCGGTTACCTGAACGAGAAGGAAGCGCAGTGGGAAAACAGAAAGCGTCAGCGTAAAGGCCTCAAGCCAATCGAGCCGCTTTACACACGGCGTGACGCCCGGCAGGCGCACCAGCAGTTCCGCGGTCTGGAGTACGGCGCTGCCGAGGAAATCGTTCCCGGGGTCAAGCTGATCCTGCATGATGCAGGCCATATTCTCGGGTCGGCCATTGCCGAACTCGAGCTCACTGAGGGCAGGCATTCGCGCAAGGTCGTGTTCAGCGGTGACCTTGGCCATCGCGGCGCGCCGATCCTGCGCGATCCGGAACCGGTCAGGCAGGCCGACTTGGTGGTGCTGGAGAGCACTTATGGCGACCGGCTGCACCGCGCCTGGGAAGAAACGTGGCAGGAGATCGGCGACGTGATCTCGAGCGCGCGCAGCGGCAAGGGCAATATACTGATTCCGGCCTTTGCCGTGGGCAGAACGCAGGAACTGCTTTACGTGTTCAAACAAAACTTCGACAAATGGGGAATCGGCGACTGGCAGGTCTTTCTCGATAGCCCGATGGCCATAGAAGCTACCGAGGTGTACAGCAATCATGCCAAGGTCTACGACCAACGGGCAAAGGAAATCAACCGCCAGGGCGCTGACCCGTTCGGCTTGCCGAATCTGCACTTGTCCGAACAGACCGAGGATTCGATGAAGATCAATCAGATCGCTTCCGGTGCCATCATCATCGCCGGCAGCGGCATGTGCACCGGCGGGCGTATCAAGCACCATCTCAAACACAACATCTGGCGTGAGCATGCGCACGTCATGATTGTTGGATTTCAGGCACGCGGCACGCTGGGGCGTTCGCTCGTTGACGGCGCCCGCCACATCAGGTTGTGGGGTGAGACGGTGCAGGTCAACGCAAAGGTGCATACCATCGGTGGCCTGTCCGCACACGCCGATCAGCGCGGCCTGCTCGACTGGTACGGCCAGTTCGAGAATCGGCCGCGCGTTGCCCTGGTGCACGGCGAACCGGAAGCAATGGACGTTCTGGCGGGACAGCTCACAAGAGAGTACCGCGCCGAGGTGATGCAGGCGGAGTTCGGACAAAAGCTGGTGCTTTGAGCAGAGTGATGACCTGCGCTGGTTGGTTCTGGATCGAATTTCGGATCGAACTGCAGCTGATGCGTTTTGTTCAGTTTTCACCTATTCTGTCAGCGTTATTTCACCCGAATTGCAGGGTTCGATGACGAAACTCGATGATTTCCTTGCTTCTCTGAAGCAGGACACACCAGACCCGGGTCTGCCACCCTTGTTGCAGGCGCTGTGGCACGAAGCGCATGGTGATTGGGACCGTGCGCACAAGATTACCCAAGAACAAAACAGTGCGGATGCGTGTTGGGTGCATGCCTATCTTCACCGCAAGGAAGGTGATCTGGGTAATGCCGGATACTGGTATGCGCGGGCCAAGCGGGAAGTGTCGAGCGATTCACTCGAAGGCGAGTGGCGCTCCATCGTCAGCGAATTGCTTGCGCAA
>JBFKXV010000371.1:0-3326 GCA_041637935.1 Burkholderiales bacterium
AAGTGCACCAGTTTTCCAGGATCGATCCGTGGTTTCTGGCGCAGATAGAAGAAATTGTGCGCGACGAGCAGGCGCTAGTCGGTAAAACACTCGAACAACTCGATGGACCGAATCTGTTGTCGCTCAAGCGCAGGGGTTTTTCTGATCGCCGTCTTGGCCGCCTGCTGAATACGGAAGAGACCGTCGTACGCGCGCGGCGTCATGAACTCAACGTGCGCCCGGTTTTCAAGCGTGTCGACACCTGTGCCGCCGAATTCGACACCAGGACGGCGTACATGTACTCGACCTATGAGGAAGAGTGCGAAGCGCGTGCGTCGAACCGGGAAAAGGTGATGGTGCTGGGCGGCGGACCGAACCGGATCGGCCAGGGGATTGAATTCGATTACTGCTGTGTGCATGCTGCGCTGGCGCTGCGCGAAGACGGATTCGAGACGATTATGGTCAACTGCAATCCGGAGACGGTATCGACCGACTACGATACATCCGATCGCCTCTACTTCGAGCCGCTCACGCTCGAGGACGTGCTCGAAATTGTCGACGTAGAGAAGCCGTTCGGGGTAATCGTCCAGTATGGAGGACAGACCCCGCTCAAGTTGGCAGAAGGGTTGCACGCCAACGGTGTGCCGATCATCGGCACCAGCCCCGACATGATTGACCGTGCCGAAGATCGCGAACGGTTTCAGAAAATGCTCGTAGAGCTTGGGCTCAAGCAACCTCCCAATCGCACCGCCCGTGATCCGGAACAAGCCATTGTGCTGGCCGAGGAAATCGGCTACCCGCTGGTGGTGCGCCCGTCCTATGTGCTGGGCGGACGGGCGATGGAAATTGTGCATCATCGCTCCGACCTGGAGCGCTACATGCGCGAAGCGGTGAAGGTCAGCAATGACAGTCCGGTCTTGCTGGACCGTTTTCTGAACGACGCGATCGAGGTCGATGTCGACGCCGTTTCCGATGGTAAACAGGTTGTCATCGGTGGAATCATGGAGCACATCGAACAGGCCGGTGTGCACAGCGGCGATTCGGCCTGCTCGTTGCCGCCCTTCAGTCTGTCCGGGCAGCTGCAGGCGCAGTTGCGCGACCAGACGGTTGCGATGGCTGCGGCGCTGAACGTGGTGGGACTGATGAACGTGCAATACGCCATTCAGGGTGACGCAGTGTACGTTCTGGAAGTGAATCCGCGCGCGTCGCGCACCGTGCCATATGTTTCGAAGGCCACCGGTCTGGCGCTGGCAAAGATATCGGCACGCTGCATGGCTGGCAAAACACTTGCATCGCAGGGCGTTACGCGAGAGGTGGTGCCGCCGTATTACTCGGTGAAAGAAGCGGTATTTCCGTTTATCAAGTTCCCCGGGGTGGACACGATTCTAGGTCCGGAAATGAAGTCGACCGGGGAGGTAATGGGTGTTGGTGCGACGTTTGCCGAAGCATTTGTCAAAGCGCAGCTGGCAGCGGGCGTTCGAATGCCGGACAGCGGCAAGGTCTTTCTCAGCGTACGGGATGCCGACAAGGATAAAGTCGTCGAGCTCGGGCAAATTCTCGATTCACTCGGCTTCGAACTGGTCGCGACCCGTGGCACCGCGGCCGCCCTTGCCGACGCCGGGCTTAACGTCACCGCGGTGAACAAGGTGATGGAAGGCCGGCCGCATATTGTCGACATGATCAAGAATAACGAGATTGTGATGATCATCAACACGGTTGACGAGCGCAGAGCATCGATTCAGGATTCCTATTCCATACGCCGCTCGGCGCTACAGGGCCGCGTCACCTGTTTCACCACCATGGCTGGCGCACGCGCAGCCTGTACCGGGATGCGCGACATGGAGGAAATGCGCGTCTACTCGGTGCAGGAACTTCACGCAGCGCTATAAAAACCGGACAGAAATTTTCCACAATACCGATTGTTCTTGTGGCTGCCAATGGCGGCCGAGAATGAATTCCGAGGTTGTCTGATGAACAAAATCCCATTGACCAAAATAGGTGCCGAAAAGCTGCGCAAGGAGCTGCACAATCTGAAGACCGTCGATCGACCGGCAGTCATCGCGGCCATAAAGGAAGCGCGCTCGCACGGGGACCTGTCGGAGAATGCCGAATACGACGCTGCCAAGGAACAGCAAAGTTTCATCGAGGGGCGCATTATCGATCTGGAAGGCAAGCTGTCCAACGCACAGATCATCGACCCGGCAGACCTCGATGTAGATGGTCGATGCGTATTCGGTGCCACGGTTCAATTGGCAGATCTGGAAAGCGGCGACAGCGTGACCTACCAGATCGTTGGCGACGATGAAGCTGACCTCAAGAATGGCAAGGTATCCGTCAGCTCGCCGATCGCGCGGGCGCTGATTGGCAAGTATGCCGGCGACGTGGCCGAGGTGGTGGCACCGGGTGGCGTCAAGGAGTATGAGATCCTTGATGTCAAATACGTCTGAAGTTTATCGACAAAGCGACTGCGCGGCTCCTTGCGCTCGGACCGCTCGCTACGCTTTTTTGACAAACTGCCGGTGCGTTCGTCGCCGGCGCTAATTTGTCGTGTTACGCGGATCGCTGCGTCACGTGCTCGCTTGCCCCTTGATACGTTAATGAAGACGATCGGGATGGCCGCCGTCAGTAAGCTGAATGCCGCCATGTCTTGTTGCTGCGGGTACTGATGGATCGCTTTCTCGATGCGCTGCAGGCAATCGCCATCACCCTTTGGGTTGGTGCGCTGTGGACGTCGGGATTGCTGGTTGCGCCATTGTTGTTTCGGACGCTGAGTGATCGCACACTTGCCGGCACCGTTGCCGGTCGCTTATTCGAACTCACGGCAATGATCGGTTTGGTCTGCGCTGTCTGCATACTGATCATCTGGTTGGTGCGCCGGCGCAGCCGCGAATCGCACAACAGCCTGGCGTGGCTGGTGGTTGCCATGCTGATTCTGGCTTTGATCGGACAATTTGGCGTTCAGCCGCTGCTTGCGACCATGCGCGAGCAGGTGTATCCACAGCCGGTCATGGAAAGCGTTGTTGCTGCCCGCTTTGCTTTTTGGCACGTCACGGCGACAGTGATGTATTTGGTGCAATGCCTGCTCGGGGCGGCGCTGGTGGTGTACAGCCGGGCCACCGGTCAGGGCAGGTCGATCAATTAGGCGCTATCTGGCGCTAGTTATTTTGGTAATCGCGTTTCGTCCGACGTGCTTTCTTCGACGATCGACGTTTCGGCGCGGGCCGGACATCCTCCGCAGCGGGCCGATAGATGACGAGAATTTTTCCTATGTGCTGAACCGGGGCTGCTTCGAGTTGCTCGCAAATCTGTTCAAGCAGTGTATTTCGCACCTCGCGATCTGCCTCCAC
>JBFKXV010000372.1:0-3320 GCA_041637935.1 Burkholderiales bacterium
CACTGTCCTGCTTCTGAGCGTCGTTGCCCGATTCATCACCTGAGGCAATGCGCCGCAGCAGATCTGCGTCAGCAGGTGCAACGAATAATCGCGCCAGCAGAGCATAGACGTTGGCTCGTGCCTGCTCCTCGGGTCCGAGCGCGACTGCTGTTTCATCCACCATAGCTCTCATGTCTATATCGGTGCTCGCTGTATGAACTCGCACATTTTCGTGCCGCCCCCGCTCAATTGCCCTTGCGCTTACTTGCCCTTGCGCTTACTTGCCCTTGCGCTTACTTGCCCTTGCGCTTACTTGCGCTCAATTGTCCTTGGTGTAGTCGAAAATCGATGCTTCGTCGGTCGATTCGACCATGTCGACAACGCGACACTCGGCACACATCTGTAACCGCTTGAGCGCGCCATCTGCTGCAAACATGGAGTGCTGACCGAGCTTGGCAAGCATGTTGTCAACCATCCGGCGCGAGCCGAATGGCTTGCCGCAACGAACACATTCAAACGGTTCGGCTTCATTCATTACCGCCGGCGCCTTTGCCTCGGCGGTCAACAGCAATCGCGGCTGCAGGCTGATTGCATCTTCCGGACAGGTATTGGCGCACAATCCGCACTGGATGCAATTGCGTTCAATGAAACGAAGTTGCGGCAACTGCGGTGCATCCTGCAGCGCGGCCGCCGGACAGGACCCGACGCACGCCATGCACATGGTGCACTTGTCTCGATCCACGACAATCGTGCCGAATGGCGCACCGGCCGGCAAAGCAAGTTCGTCCGTACTATGCGGGGCAAGCCGCGCCAGATGATCGATGGCGAAATCCAGTGTCGTGCGCTTCTCCGATGAGAGATTGAAACTCGCGGCTTGCGCAACAGGCTTTGCCGGCGCGATTTCCCACAGCGCTTGTTCGAGATTCGCTGCGTCGTCGCTTTGCAGCAGCCGGAAATGCTCGCCGCCATATCCAAGCCCGGTCAAAATGGCTTGTGCGACGTTCATCTGCGCTTCGATCGCTTCGAAATAGGCCTCGGCTCGACAAGCGCCGGACAGTACCAGCACCTGACTGGCGCCATAGGCAATCGCACCCAGCAGCGTATCGAGACCAACCGATGCCACGTGGAACACGCCAACTGGTATCACCCGCGGCGGCAAACCCCTGCCGCCGCGCACGGCATGGCGCCCGGTGGTTGCGACCAGCTCCGCTCCGTCTTCGAGATCGTGCAACAGCAGGCAGCCATCCTCACCGCCGGCTTTGCTGTAGGTCGACAGTATTGTCTTCAGCCGAGCACCGATATCCGGCATCCGCGCGTATTCATAGCGCATCGCACCGGACGGGCAAACGGTTGCACAGCCGCCGCAACCAGCACAGACATGCGCATTGACGCTGACACGCTCACCCATACTCGTTATGGCACCGGTGGAACACACGTCAATGCAGCGATTGCATCCGCTGCGCCCTGAGCGTGCGTGGGCACAGATCTTTTCGCGGTACCCGGTAAAGCGCGGCTTCTCGAACTCGCCAACCAACTGCGACAGACGCGCTGCCGCCAGTGCCTGCTCGAGCGGATCGTTGCCCGGGGCGGCATAACCCTGCGGCAGGTCTGCCAATCGGATCAACGGCTGCGTGGACAGGTCGAGCACGAGATCGAAGCGCTCTTGCCTGGCATGCTCGCCGCGTTCGAAGTCAATCGCACCGATACCGGCACACGCATCGACACAGCGGCGATGGCTTTTACAGCGGTCAAGATCAATCTGGTAGAGAAAATCAATGGCGCCTTCCGGACACCGATCGATACAGGCATTACAGCGTGTGCAGATATCCAGATCGATCGGGTTGTGCTGCTTCCACTCGACGTCGAACGCTCCGAGGAAACCGGATACGCGCAGCGGTGTGCCCGTCCACACCGGGTAGTTGCGCTCGGCCGGCAACTCCCCGCCCTCGTCGCGCGTCATCAGCACGCTGACATTGAGCTGGGCAAGTGTGCCATCGGACAGCCGGCGGGCCCAGTCGAGGGCCACCGCGGATGGACCGATTATCATGATCTCGCCCGCCGACTTGTAATCGACTGACGCGACCGGCTCGGGCTCGGGCAGGCTTGCAGCTGCGAGCAGTGCAGCGATCTTAGGCGTAACCTGGTCCTTGTCAGCCGACCAACCGGCCGCCTCGCGCACGTTTACAAATCGCAGTGCGCTGCCCGAATCATTTTGCGCAGCCAATTCGGAAAACAGTTGCGCTTCCTGAGTACAGGCAACGATGACATCGGGTTCGCTCAGCGCTTCGCTGAATACACCAGCCTGGCGGCGACACAGTGCGTCGTGTACTTTGAGTGTCCCGTCAATCCCCAATGCCTTAGCCAGTGCCGCTGCATCGACCGACATGGTTTTATTGCAGCTACACAGCTTGATCGTCTTGACGCTGGTTTTGCCTTGCATTGTCATTGGTTTCTAAACGTCGGCGATTCCGCGCGCACAATCAGTTCTTGTCGCTTTGCGTGTGCTGTGAATCGGGTAGCGGTTGTTGCAGCTCCGCCGCACTCATGTTCGCCTCAGCCTTGTCCGGTTCATTCGCTTCAACCTCTGCGGGCACCTCGGCAGCCTCGCTCCCGCCGCGCGTTTCGGCCGCCAGAACCTGTTCCGCGCCAGCCGGGTCCGTGTTGTTGCCAGTCGCGTTTTCCACTTCGTGGCCGGTGTCTTGCCCAAACAGTGTGCGCTGTGCGTAGCGCAGCGCCGCGACCATAGCCGGCGTCAGTTTTTCCAGTTTGGTGTAGTCCTCGGCATAAACATCGAGCCCATCCGCGACATTGAAATCCGGATCACGAAACAGCGTCTTGAGCGCAGCGCGGCGTACCTGGTCATCGACACGCGGATCCATAAACGCGACAAAGTCCGACTCGGGATCAAGCTCGTCAAGCGGCGGCAATACGGGTAACGCTTGTTGCGCCGGCCTGTCGTCATCGCCGCTGTCCGTCACGGCTGCCGGTGCTGATTTAGCAACGGCAGCCACTGCTGTCGAACCAACCGCGTCACCAGTTTGTGCCGATCCAGTGGCTGCCTGCTCTGTGGCGCTGCGCGTTGTGCTCAGGCCATCAGCTTCGTTACCGGCGGCCGATTGGCGCTTGAGACGCGACCAGCGTTTCAGAAGTCCTTCCTTACTGCTATCAGACATACTTGGTCATGGTTCGACGTTACATCCACCGCGGTCACCGTTCACTGCCAGCCCCGGTCTCATGTCTCGCTGTCGTGCGTGCCATCCAGTCAATGACGCGAGCGCGGGCCCTGCGCCCTGGATTGGAACGAGCGCGGCCGGATCCGCTTTTTCGGCTCGGGCCGGTAG
>JBFKXV010000373.1:0-3306 GCA_041637935.1 Burkholderiales bacterium
CAGCCAGGTTGGTCACCGTGCCGATGGCGCCGTAATCACTTCGACCTTCGAATCCAATAGCCCCAATCGTTGCGTAACCTTGGGCAATTCCCGCCCCAAAACCAAGATCAAAGCCCCGTTGACGCCAGCGCTCCGAGAGATCGACCAGTTGCTCGCGCATATCGAGCGCCATTCTCACCGCCCGCTCCGTGGGGTTGGGTACCGGTAAAGGGTCGTTAAAAAAAACCATCATGCCATCGCCGGTAAACCGTTCCAGCGTGCCCTCATGGGCAAGAATAATTTCACCGATTCTGCCGTGGTAGTCGCGCAATACGCCCATGACCTCCTCCGGCTCGGCCGTTTCAGCAAATGCGGTGAAGCCGCGCAAATCGATGAACACCACGGTGATCTCCCGCCGGTGGCTCTTGAGCGGGTCATCAGCGCCGCCGGTCAATATCGCTTCGGCAAGCTGCGGCGAGAAAAATCGCTTCAACTTTGACAAACGTTCCAACTGATCGACCTGCTCGCGCACTCGCGCTTCCAGTGTCCGGTTCGACTCCTCGAGTTGGTCGCGCAACGACTTGATGCGCAGCAATGAGCGCACCCGCGCCAACAGCTCCGGTTGATTGATTGGCTTGCTGAGGAAATCGTCGCAACCGGCTTCGATGCCCTTGACCCGCTCCTCGCCGGGGTCCAGCGCGGTGACCATCACCACCGGCAGCATCTCGGTCCGCGGATTGGCGCGAATCTGCCGGCACACTTCGTAGCCGCTCATTTTCGGCATGACGACATCGAGCAATACGAGGTCCGGCGTTACCTGCTCGATCTTTTCGAGCGCTTCCTGACCAGAGGCTGCCGTTTGTACGTCGTAGCCTTTCACTGAGAGCACGTCTGCAAGCAGCTTGACGTTCTTCGGTGTGTCGTCAACGACAAGGATGCAGGGCATGATGGGTTTGTTCGACGCGCGGTTACGCCGCGATGGTGCGGTGAATCGCTTCAGTCTCTTCCGAGGGATGGGTGTTGAGTACGATAGAGAGCATGTCGCGGCAGCGACGATAAATATTGATCGCTTCCGCGGTCTCGCCCTGCTCACGGTAGACGATCATCAATCGCCGGTAGAGCGGTTCCGCGAGGTTGTCCAGTTCGAGCGCGCGCAAGTAAAGCGTCGCCGCCTGATCCCAGTCTGCGCGCTGTTCGAGTGCTGCGCCGAGTTGGCTAACCGCGCGCACGAACTTTGCCCGAAACCGGTCGCGTGCCTCGACCGCCCAAGACTCCTGCAGTTCCTGATCGAGGAAATGGCCCGCGTATAGCCGCAGCAATTCTCTCGACAGCCCGGCATAGTCCTGCTTGTCACCCGCATCCTCACTATGCGTCGCCTTCTCGATTTTGGCGACTACCTTGTCGAGCATCCAAATATCCACCCAACACTTGGAGTGATCGAGTGAGAGCCGCCCCTCGGACACCGACAACAATTCAGCACCGCCAAGCAACTTGCGCAACCGATACAGCGTGCTGTCGAAAGAAGCCTTGCCGCTATCACCTTCGGCATCGGGCCACAGCAGGCCGGTGAGCGTGGTAATTTCGACGCGCGCCCCGCCAAGAGCGAGCAGCATCTTGAACATGTCAAGCGGTTTTTTCTGTGCCTTGCGGCTGAATGTCAGTGGCTCGCCGTCCACCTGTATCGTGAATCGCCCCAGCGTGTTAACTCGTAATGGAATCCGCGTTTCGTCTGAACCGGCCGCTTGTTCCTCGAGCCCGACGACGCTGAACACAGAGACTGGTCGGGCGAAGCCTTCCATGTTCACTTGCGGCGCGCTTTCCGTTTTAACCAGGCTATCAACCAAGGCATAGACGGGCGCGGTCACCAGGATCTGGCCGGGCAAGGCTTCCGTGCACAACCTCGCCGCCAGATTGGTGACCCGCCCGATGACCCCATAGCCCAGCGTTGCCTCATACCCGATTGCACCAATTGTTGCGTAGCCATGGGCAATTCCGATGCCTAGCGCGATGTCATGGCCTCGCTTGCGCCAGCCACTCATCAGTTGCGAGAACCGCTGTTGCATCTCAACGGCCATGCGCACCGCACGCGCAGCCGGATCATCCACAATGACCGGGTCATTGAACACCACCATCATAGAGTTGCCGGTTAACTGCTCCAGGGTTCCGCCGTACCTCCCAATTGCCACACCCATCTCTTGATGGAAGCTACGCAAAATACCCATGACCTCCTCGGGCTCGGAGGTATCCGCCAACGAGGTAAAGCCTCGCAAATCGACCAGAACGACAGTGACCTCGCGACGGCGCGTCATCAACGGATCGTCGAGCTCGCCACCAACGATTAACTCCGCAAGTTGCGGCGCGAAGAAACGCTTAAGCTGGGCAAGGCGCTGCATTTGTCCAACTTGCTCTTGCACACGCTGTTCGAGACCCGTGTTCAATTCACCAAGTTCTGCGGCCTGCGTTTGTACAGTGTCGTAAAGGCTTTTGATACGCAGCAGTGACCGCACGCGGGCCAGTAGTTCGGCTTGGTTGATCGGTTTGGTCAGAAAATCATCCGCGCCGGCATCCAGGCCCTTGATGCGTTCCTCGGTCGGTTCGAGTGCAGTGACCATAATGATCGGCAGGATGCCGTTGCTTTCATCCGCGCGGATGCGCCGGCACACCTCGTACCCGTCGAGCCCCGGCATAACGATATCCAACAGCACCAAGTCCGGGTGGTCTTTGTCTATCTTCTTGAGCGCCTCCTCGCCAGAGGCAGCGGTGATTACCGCATAGCCGCTATGCGACAACACATCTGCCAACAGCTTGCGGTTGGCTGGCATGTCGTCGACAACCAGAACAGTGGCAGGATCATTCATTCATACAGTGGCGTGAAGTCGAAAAGGATTTTGGAGATCAACACACCGCAGGTTGCGCTCCGTGCACTTTTGTAAGAACGCCGATGCAGGCATGCGAACAAGAACACCTTGCTAGCAGGGTTCGCCACTAAGGTGCTCATCGAGCTTGTCCCGCACTGCTTCAAGAAACGCCGTAACCTTAATTGGCTTCGACTGGTAGCCATCGAAACCCGCCGCGAGAATCTCCTTTTTATTTTGTTCCATTGCCGACGCCGTCACCGCGACGATCGGAATAGCTCGCGTCACGGAATCCTGGCGCAGGCGTTTGAGCGCTTCGATCCCGCTGATACCGGGCAGTTGGATGTCCATCAAAATAAGTTGCGGATGTTTTTCTTTTGCGAGGCGCACCCCCTCCTCACCAGTCTCTACCTCCAGGGTCCGATATCCCTTCGCCTGCAAAATGTCACGTAGCAGCTTGCGGTTGAGCGGC
>JBFKXV010000374.1:0-3302 GCA_041637935.1 Burkholderiales bacterium
ACAACATTCCGCTGTTGGTGGCGGGCACTGCCAACTCGCCCTCGGTTGCGGAGCAGGCACTGTTTTTTATGCTGGCACTGGCCAAACGCGGCGAAGCATTCGATGTGATGGTGCGTGAGAATCGGTGGAGCGAGCGGTTCGACACGAAGCCGGTCGATCTTTTCAAAAAAACGTTGCTGGTTGTTGGATACGGCCGTATCGGATCCCGGATTTCGAAGACGTGCCTGGCGCTTGGCATGACGGTGTTGGTTTACGACCCGTACGTCGCCGCGGCGAACATTGCGGCGGCAGGCTGTACTCCAATCAATGATTTCGATGCGGCACTAGGATCAGCCGACTTTGTTACGATTCATTGTCCCAGAAACAGCGAAACCGAGGGCATGTTCAATGCCGAACGTATTTCGCGTATGAAACAGTCGGCGTATCTCATCAACACCGCGCGCGGCGGGATCGTGGACGAAGCCGCGCTGTATGCGGCTTTGAGCGAAGGCATGATTGCCGGCGCAGGTCTGGATGTGTTCGATCAGGAGCCGCCACAACCGGATAACCCTTTACTAACGTTGCCGAACGTCATCATGGCACCCCACATCGCAGGCGTGACCACCGAGGCTTTCGATCGCATGTCCGTGGCAACGGTGCAGAATTTGCTGGATATGCTCGACGGTAAGCCCAAGATGGAACACGTCGTCAACAAGGAAGTATTGGGTTAGCGACCTGGGAGGCCAGATACCGAATGTGAACAGAAGTTTTCGATATCGGAACTTGCAGTTGTGAGGACAATGGAACGCTATTTTGATGACTTCGAGGTCGGAGAAAAATTCCGGTCACGAGGAGCGACCATGACCGAGGCAGACATCATCAGCTATGCATTGGCTTATGATCCGCAACCATTCCATATCGACGTTGAAGCGGCATCCAAGTCCGCCTACGGTGGCTTGATTGCCAGCGGACAACATACCTTTGGGGTTGGCTGGCGCATGTTCTTGCAGGAAGGTTTGTTCAAGGCGTGCAGTATGGGCTCACCCGGCGTCGATGAGTTGCGCTGGACGGCGCCGGTAAGACCTGGCGATACCATCTATACCGAAGCCGAAGTTGTGGAGAAACGACCCTCGGGTTCGAAGCGTGATCGCGGCATTTTGCGCATGGGTTACCGTATGGTGAACCAGCGTGGCGAGACTGTGCTCACCATGTCGATCGTGCACATTCTGGCGAAACGCCCGCAATGAATCGAGGCTGTTTGACGATCGGCCTGTTGTTCTCAATGACGTCGCGCTGCGTGAATCGGATTTTGTGATCGGACTCAATGTCAGAGGAACACTACACGTTCGGCTTTGATGATGCGGCACTGGCATTTATGTCGCGGCGTACACTCAAAACGCATGGCGGCTTTTTCGCGGCGCATCTGAAACAAGGCATGCACGTGCTTGATGTCGCTTGCGGACCGGGCAGCATTACTATTGGCATCGCTGAGCGGGTCGGCTCCGGCTCGGTTACCGGTGTCGACCTGAACGAGTCGCAAGTCGCACTGGCGAAACGGGCCGCGGCGGAGCACGGAATCAGCAATGCCGATTTTCGGACTGATGATGCCTACGCGCTGCCGTTTGCCGATGCGTCTTTTGATGCACTGTTCTGCAATGCACTGCTCGAACACTTGAGCGATCCGCAAAAATCGATGCGCGAATTCCTGCGCGTGCTCAGACCGGGGGGCGTCATTGGTGTGGCAGGGCCGCACTGGAGCCGCTTTCTGATTGCCCCGATGGATACGGCGCTGGCTGCGGCGATCAATGCGTTTACTGCCCTGCAATGCAGTAACGGCGGTGATGTGGATGTCGGCGGCAAGCTGTCGCAACTCGCGCTCGACGCCGGTTTCGAACGGGTCAAATTGCGCGCGGCGTACCAGAATTACGATCCGGTCTGGCTTATCACCGAAATGTTGATGGCGACACTCGAGCAGGCGGGCGAATCAACTCATGCGCAAACCTTGCGCGAGTGGTCGAATGCACCTCATGCCACATTTGCGATGGCGTGGGGCCGGTGTGTTGGATTCAAGCCGAATGTTGGCTAACGGTGTGGACGGGTGTATCGCGCAAACGATGCCAAAGTCCTGAAAGGAGACCCCATGGTTGAAAAACCATCGCTGATGCTGCGGGTAGCTGTAGGCAAGGTGATAGGTCTGGCGTTTGGACTCGCCGGGTTCATTTTTCTGGTGACGTTTTATCCTGAAGCGGGATGGATGACCGCTTGGGGAATCCTGCTCTGGTACACGACTGTTGGCGCGATCATCGGCGTATTCGGGGTGTTTACCTATCACCCGGTACTCAGGATGCCGATGCCGTGGTGGTTTCGCGCGCCGCTGCTGGGCGCGTGGATGAATTTCGTGTTGACGTTCTTCGCTTACGATGTGATGGAAGAAATGATGATCACAATCTTCGGCGTAACCGGTGCGCTTGCTTCGCCTTTCTGGTTCACGCTCGAGGGCGCCATTGTTGGCCTGGTGATCGGTTATTTCGCAACGCGTATCGGTGGTGAAGGCATGGAAACGGTAGGCAATTAAACAGCGATATCGATTGAGTTTTGATCGCTGGTGGCACGGTGACCGAATAGAAGTACCCCGCGTACAGCAACCAGTGACGAATCACAAGCAGGTGAGGTGTCAGGCTTGAGGAGTGAGGGGGCACGACGGAAGGGAAGAGCAGGGGCCCCGCGTTGTGGGGATGCGACCCCTGGAGGCATGCAGGGCCTTCACAAGGAAGAAGTAATGGAGTGCGCGCGGTACGTACTCATTTGCGGAAAGGTCGCGAGCGTTTCGGTGAAGGCCGAGACGTTAGCCTCCGGCTACCCCTTGCGTGTTGACGTACAGCGCGTAAACGCTTTTGCTCGCCGCCATGAACAGGCGGTTTCGGTGACGGCTGCCGAAGCATAGATTTGCGCAACGCTCCGGCAGTACGATGCGGCCGATCAGTCTCGCGTCCGGGTTGTAGATCAGTACGCCGTCGAGTTCGGGGCTGCCCATTCCCCAGCCAAACCAGATATTGCCGTCGACATCGCAGCGCATTCCATCGGGCGTTCCAGCTTGTGCATCGAGAAATTTGCGTTTGTTGGTGAGACGTTTTCCGCCATCGGTGACGTCGTAGGCGTAGATGTTTCGTGGACTGGTTCCGGACTCCACCAGGTAAAGAACGGATTCGTCGGGCGAAAAACACAGCCCATTCGGCCGGTTCACTTCGGCTTCGACGACGGTCATTTCACCGGTCATACCGTCGACTCGATAGACATTCATTGGCAGTTCCTGTTCGGCGACG
>JBFKXV010000375.1:0-3286 GCA_041637935.1 Burkholderiales bacterium
CACCGCACTTCGTCAGCGGTCTCCTTCCAGGTCCAGCTCTGCCAGATACCGAGATCTTTTTCCCTGATCGCGACCTTGTCGCCTCGTACACGGGCGTGTTCAAGCAATAGCTTGGGAAAGGTCTCGGTCGTAACCGCACCTACCGCTGGCTGCGTCAAGATTTCTCCTCCAACTTCGCGGCTGCTGTCGCGACGGTTGGGCCGCGACGCAGGGTTTGTTCTGCGAGGGATGAATGTTACACCGAGACGGCCCGGCTGAGGGCTGAAGTGGCGGATCGGTGCGGCTCGACCCCTAGCTTGCTGCTACCGGCTCGATTTGCAGTCGCATGTCCGGTGACGCGAAGTAAACCGAATGGTCCGGAACCTCTTTCCATTCCTCATGCGAAATCGGTTCGGATGCAACCACAACAGCGCGATATTCCTGCCCAGGCGTGTGGTGAACATGCGGGAAGCCGCAGATTTCACAATCGTGTATTGCTTCGCGCTCGACGCGAAAAAGCGTACGCCCCCAGCGCGAGCCGGCCAGTTGTTCTCCGTCGGTCAGCATCAGATTGAGGGCAACTTTGCTGTCGGTGTTCATATCCGCGCACCAGGAAACAATGAGCTGCACAACCTGGCGCACGATCTCAACCAACGGTAATCCCGGTTCGCGCTCGAGCAGCGTCAGCAACAGTTGGAACACATGTTCACTGTCTGTCTCGCCCTTGATCAATGCCCGCCGCTCGGGCGCGATCGCCTCCAGCATTCGCTTGCGTAACTGCGTGAACTCCGGAATGGTCCCGTTGTGAGCGAAAGCCCACTCTTGCCAGCTGAATGGGTGAGTATTGGGCATGCCAGGCAAGCCGACGGTGGCGCGGCGAACGTGACCAAGCACGGTGCGTGAATGGATTCGCGCGGCCGCTCTTTGAAAATGTTCACCGTGATAAGCGGCCCAGGCCTGACGCTCGATACGCGGATGGTGGTCCTCGTAGGTGGCGACACCCCAGCCATGGCCGTGTGTCAGGCCGGCGCGATCGCGGCGGCTTTGCACCATCAAGGCGTTTTGCGCGTGCACCAGGGTGCACTCGACCTTGGTGGGCTCGGTAGATCGAAAACCGTAGAGTCGGCACATGATGTTGTTTGCGCGCTGCTTTGCGCTTCCGTAGACTTGAACGACAGATTGAGGATTCGCTTTGGCGCACCAGAAGAATAGCTTATTCGAAGCCTTTCACGCTGATCACGCGACGCTCGGCAAGGGCTTTCACGAACTTTCGCGATGTCTTCGTGGCGACAACCTGAACGCGACGCGACAGGTTGCGCGACGGATCAATACGGAAGCCGGTGCGCATATCGCCTTCGAAGAAGAGCACTTTTATAAGGCGCTGATGCCCCTGCTGGGCGCTGCCGAAGTGGAGAAAATGTACCGCGAGCATGGGGATGGCCTGGAGGTGTTACAAGCGGTCATGCGAGCAGCCTCGCTCGATGAACAGCAGAGGGCCGAGTTGCTGAAGAAATCACAGGCGATGGAGACACATATCGCCGAATGCGGCGACCTGTTCGCGGCAATGGGACGGATACCCGCTGAGCAACAGGCCGAGTTGCATCGGCATTTGCTGAAGTGGCGCGATTCGAACCCGCGTTGGACCGACTATGCGGCTTCACAAGCGTCGAGTCGTTCGACCTGAGAACGTTTGTCCGTGACGGCGTTGGCTACTTCCCTCAGCGGGCGCCTGACGTTGCCGATCATAGAGCAGGTCAGAGTTCAACTGCCCAACGCTGAGCATGCGCGTTTGTCGCGATTGGCGGCACAGATTACGGCGGACGAGCCGACCTTGGCTTCCTTCGACGCATTTGGCCCCGGCGTTATCGTTGGACTTGGTGACGCGCCGGCCTTGTTATTCGAAGACCACTTTGGGATCAAGCTTTTCTCCCATCAGCACGAAGTGGCGTTTCGCTATCGTTCGCTGCTGCTCGCCGGTGACGGTGATCTGGTGTTGATCGGCGGTCATCGGAACTTGGCTTTCGAGCACTACTGCCGCGATGTCGTCGCACTCGGTCATCCGGCAATCGTCGCTGTGCCGCCACTTGCCCGGGGGCAGCTGTTATCGCTGGCCGAACGCTGTGCCGCGGACGCGCGAGCGTTCAAGGTGGTCCTCGATTTTGCGCGCGGGCGGGGAATGGTAAATCTAATTCCTTACATCGGTGCTGGCAGTGCGTGGAAACTGGCCGGCCAGATTTCAGAGGCCTCTGGCGCCCGTGTACAGGTCGCCGCCCCGCCGCCGCGGCTGACGCAGCGCGTTAATAACAAGCTGTGGTTTGATCAGAGGGTGATCGAGGTACTCGGCAAACAGGCACGGCCAGTTAACTACCACGCCTTTGGGCCGGCGGCCGTGGCTGGCAGGATCGCCGATATCGCACGCCGCTCCGAACGCGTCGTAGTCAAGATTCCGGACAGCGCAGGATCGGCTGGCAACATTGTATTGGAGTCGGCCACTGCGCGTCGTTTAACGGTGTCTCAAATACGCAGACAGATTCTTTCCCTGCTTCGCGCTCGCGGGTGGGACTCCGAATTTCCGTTGCTGGTTGGCGTCTGGGATTGCGCGGTACTTTCCAGCCCGTCGGTCCAAATCTGGGTGCCGCTTGCTGACGAGGGTTTGCCGGTCATCGAGGGAATTTTCGAACAGTTGGTGCGTGGCGTGCAAAGCGAGTTCATCGGGGCTACCGCCAGTGAATTGTCCGTGCAACTGCGCCAGCGACTGGCAGCCGAGGCGATGCAACTCGCCTGTCTTTTCCAAAAGCTTGGTTATTTCGGCCGCTGCAGCTTCGATGCCATCATTGCGGGAAGCGACTGGCGTTCCGCCGGTGTCCGCTGGATCGAGTGTAATGGACGATGGGGCGGCACATCGATTCCGATGACACTGGTAAACCGGTTGATCGGGGACTGGACCCGCCGGGAGATGGTGATTGTTCAGCGTCGGGACCTCAAAGCACGTCGCTGCGAGTTACCAGCAGTTTTGGATCGGCTTGGGAAGCTGCTTTATCGCCATGGCGGGGACGGCACCGGTGTAATCGTGACCAATCCAGGGCAGCTGCAGGAAGGTGCCGCTTTGAACGTGCTTTTGCTCGGACATGACGCCTCGCACGTACAAGAGCAATTGTCACAGGTTGAGGAACTTTTCCTCGATCAGCGGCACTGGCCCGCTCGTGCCAGCGCCGATTTTCACTGAGACTTCCGAGAGCACATGCTTGAAACTTTCAGCGACGGGTTCTGAATGACGGGCTACGACAAGCACGGCGTCGACTCTGCC
>JBFKXV010000376.1:0-3268 GCA_041637935.1 Burkholderiales bacterium
AGAAACCCTTCACCGCAATGGCACGAAGACGCAAAGTCACAAAAAAATACCAGTTCATGTCCTTCCTGCTTGCTGTTGCTTGGTGCCCATGTTGCCCTTGGTGTCTTCGTGGTGAAGATTTGTGTTTCGTACGGCCAAGTGAGCGCCTGAAGATTCATACGTACCCACAGTAAAGCCGGAAGAACCAAAATTTCAATCGTTTTGCTTGGCCGACGACACGCGGTAGCGTCGATGTGTGGCTGCGGCAAGTAGCAAATTTGCCGCCCGCCGCAGGCTAAGGTGGAAAACACCGGCGCGCGGATTCGTGGTGCATGCGCAACGCCATCAATAGGGAGTCAGTCAGTGAATACCGAGCAGCTCAAGTCGGTGGCTCGCGACGGTTCGTACGACAGAAGTATGGAAGCAGCCCGAGTGACGGCGTTGCGCTGCTGCCCTGAGGGTATGCAACATTTACCTGGCAACGATGCAAGCGGGCCGTCGATTTGTTGCAGGGTGAGGAGGCGCCCGGGAATGTGGCGCACTACTCGCCTTTACTGTGAGACGCGATAGCTCTCGTAACTATAGATAGTGCGGGTGTCTTTGGTATCACGGGAGGTGCGCGTATTTCCCTTGGCGTCTTCTATGGTGACAGTTGTTTCCTCGTTTGACCGGGTGCGGTGCGGAATCAGCGTAGTCGGTTCGGCGATGATTTCCATCTTCTTGACCACCGAAATATGTTTGACGTTGACTGGCTCACCGACGGTACGTTCGAGGAAATCAATCATCGCCGAACGGAAATCCTCCCCGGAGACGGTTGCGGTCAGCACCAGTTTCACGCATCTCGTTTCGCCGCCGGTGCAGGGAGTAAAACCGGCAATGCGCCGCGAAACGGCCATGGCGAACGGCGTGTTTCCCAACGCCGGGGCGTAGTACTCTTCGTTGAAGCGATAGGTTTGCCCGACAACGTATGAACTGCTGACCCAACTACCGACTGTCTTGTTCCATTCGTCAGTGACGGCCGCCTCAAGGAATCGCTCCGACATGGCCGGTTTGACCATTGCCAGTATTTTGTCTTTCTGATTTTCCAGTTCTACTGGCAAACTCGAAACGACGGCGCGCTCGACGCGCTGCTGATAAGCAGACAGATTGTCCACCCGCAGGAATTCACCCTCGCGGCTCACAACATAATCAGGAATCTCCGAGGAGGCCTGCTTGAGCACGGCGCTCACAAAATCCTTTTGTTGTTCGTTGCCGGGATCAGAGAAATGCTGACGCATCACGCGGGTAGTGACGACAAGCTCATCCGGGCTGGCGGGACCTGGCCGAACGGTCGTCAGGTAGGTTGCGTTGAGTTCGGAGGCCTTGCCGCGTTTGGTTGATTTCTGCTGTAAGTTCACAGCGGACTGCAGCGAGTCGGGCCAGGCGAAACTCAGCGAAACGCGTTGCCTCGCCGGCCGTGGATTCGGCGATTCGCGAAAGCTCCCGACGACACGATTAAGGACGTCTCCATCGCCCGAGTAGTCTGGTGCCGCCACCCAGCCGATCAAGTGGTGCATCGCCGTTTCGCCATTCACCACCGTGCTGACATAAGTCAGCCGCACGTCGCCGACATTACCGGTGACGACGTATCGATGTGCAGGTGCGCCGTTGACGCTCAGCGACTGTCCGCGGTCGAGCTTCGAGTTGCCGAGGCTTTGCTTCAATCCGTCGGCATAGCTCTTGGAGAATTCGGAAATCGGCGTGGTTTCGATCTCGCCGGGAAAGTAGCTGTTAACGATGAGAAACGCATTTCCTTTGCTCTCGGCGACACGGATTGCTGCGTCAGGGCCGAAATCGGGGCGTACCGTCCAGGTGCCGGGCGTCGACAGTTCGGACACGCCGTCGTCTGAGTAAACCGTTTGTGAAAGTGGTTCTGATGTTTCCGCGGCGGGCCGGTCGGGTACCGACGCACACCCAGCGATGAGCACACTGCCCAGACATATAGTGGTTGCCAGGCGGCCTGTGCGCTTGAGTGTATTCATTGACATGGTGCGCTCTTTCGCGGGGGGGATACCCGAGAAGCAGCAACGTCTGTGCCAAAGAACTGATGTAACTCCAGCGAAGCGGGGCCGATATGAAAACGTGAGCCGATCGCATTACTGTCAAGGACCTGCCGCCTTAGGTGGCTGAGAAGAGTGTGATTCGCGCCTCAGCGGGCGAAGTCAGGGTGAAGTCACCACCAGGCCTGAAACTGCAGGCCGAGCGCCGGCTCGCTGCGCGTCGGCAATAGCCGATCTGACATCGACCAGGTGCCCGGGCGGTGGCCAGCGGCTGGTGGTGCCGTTGCAGTGTCAAACGTCATTACTGTGACTTTGGTATCGATGCCGAGCGCGCGATCTGTTGCGGTGCTCACTACCCCGAGTGGGTCAGTCAGAAACAGAACGGTTTTGTCTTTCCAGTTGAGCACTCCCGGTTTCGCTTTGATGCGCTCGCGCACGCCACTGAACCAGAATTCGCCGATCAGTGACCCGATTACCGGTGTGACCCACAAGTCCTGGTAAGAGGGGTTCTCGAATACTGCCTCGAAGCCGTATTCGAACAGGAAAGACAGTCCAAACGAGAAAAGAAAAGACTGGGGCCGTGTGAAGCCTCGCTCGCGGCCGCGAATGTAGTAGGTTGCACCCCAGTACGGATGAAGCACGTAGTTGATGATCGGGTCGTCAGTATCACGTTGCGGGTCGCTTACATTGTCTTGCCACTTGTCCGAGTTCCAGGTTTGCTTGTCCTCTTCCGTCCAATTTGAGATCGCTTCCGGTGCCACATAAAGAACACCAATGACTGCCAGTTGGAACACCATGAAATAAGCGGTGTCGCGAGCGGCGCCAGTGAGATCCGGATTGTCCGGCGGTACGGTTCGCCACGGAAAAGGCGTGCCTTCCGCTTCTTCGATTGTGTCCGGGGCCTGTG
This sequence comes from Burkholderiales bacterium, assembly GCA_041637935.1. GTDB lineage: Bacteria > Pseudomonadota > Gammaproteobacteria > Burkholderiales > Eutrophovitaceae > SG8-40. The sequence goes on from JBFKXV010000376.1 coordinate 2,926, forward strand.
CTGTTGCTGACGCGCCGGTCGTTTCTGCTGCTTGCGCGAGTGGCTCGGCGGCGCGGAGCGCAAACTGCGCTTCCCACCAGTGCGCTGTGGCGACATCAAGCCTGAGTCCCGTCGCCGGTGCGGCATCGGCTGTTAAATCAGTTCGTGTCGTCGCTGCGTGCGCTGATAGGGTGTTCAAAAGCGCAGCAATCAGCGCCAACGAAGTTATTTGCTGGGAGCGTCGGCTCATGATGGTAAGTCAATCCGCTCGGTTTCGAAGTGTCAGCATTGCCTTTATCGTGCCGAAGTTTTGCGACCGCTTTGGATTCGCTGTCAGCCAGATTGGCCCGAGGCCCTGGTTTCG
>JBFKXV010000377.1:0-3252 GCA_041637935.1 Burkholderiales bacterium
GCCGAGGTGGGCTCGTCACAGATGAGGAACTCGGGTTGGCTGGCAAGCGCCCTCGCGATCGAGATTCGCTGGCGCTGTCCACCGGAGAACTCATGGGGGAATTTCACTCCGTCGGCCGGCGCCAGCCCGACTTGCACCAGCAGTTCAGCCACGCGCTGGTTAATGGCACTTTTTCCGGCAATCAATTTGTGCGCACGGATCGGTTCGGCAATGATATCGCTCACTCTCCAACGCGGATTGAGGCTCGCATAAGGATCCTGAAAGATCATCTGCATGCGTTTTCGGACCGGTCTGACTTGCGCTTGCGTTTCGAGCGTCGACATGTCGATGCCGTCATAGACGATGCTACCGCGACTCGGTTGATAGAGACCAACTACCAGCTTGGCAACGGTCGATTTGCCACACCCGGATTCACCGACCAGGCTGAATGTTTTGCCCCGGGGTATATCGATACTGAGGCTGTCGACGGCTCTCAGGACAAGCCGATCCTGGCGCTCCAACAGCCGGTTGAGCAACGGCGGCGACACGTCAAAATCCTTGCCGAGACCGGTCAGGCTGACAAGCACGTCGTTCGCGCTCATGCCGCCTTGCTCACGTTGCGCTTCCAACAGCCGGTCGCCGCGCCTCGTCGTACAACCAGCAAGCCGCCTGGGTCGCACCCACGTCGATGAGCTCAGGCCGTTCGGCACGACAAGTCTCGAACGCTTTCGGGCAACGCGGGTTGAATGCACAACCGGTAGGGATATCAGTCAATCGCGGCATGGAACCGTCGATCTGGATCAATTGCTCGACGTCACGACGTATGCGAGGAATTGAATTCATCAGGCCGCGCGTATAGGGATGACTGGCGCGTTTGATGACATCCTGTACCGGCCCGATTTCAACAATACGCCCGGCGTACATCACCGCGACCCGGTCCGCGGTCTCCGCAATAACGCCCATGTCGTGCGTGATCAACATCACCGAGGTACCGTGGTCCCGGCACAGCCGCTTGAGCAGCGTGATGATCTGCGCCTGAATGGATACGTCAAGAGCCGTTGTCGGTTCGTCGGCGATGATAAGGCGCGGATTCACCGCCAGCGCGAGGGCAATGACAACGCGTTGGCGCATTCCGCCGGAGAACTCATGAGGATACTGGTCGACCCGGCGATCGGCTGCCGGAATACCGACTTCGTTGAGAAGTTCGACGGCGCGCGCCCGAGCTTTGCGTTCATCGATATTGACGTGGGTACGAATCGTTTCGATCAATTGCCAGCCGACGGTGAACAGCGGATTGAGGGAGGTCAGCGGATCCTGGAATATCATCGCGATCTGATTGCCACGCAGCCGGCGCATTTTCTCGTTGCTTATATTGTCAATGCGCTTGCCATTGAAGACGATCTGCCCGCCGGCAACCCGGCCGGGCGGCTCGAGCAAGCCAATCATTGCCGCACCGGTCAATGACTTGCCGGCACCCGACTCCCCGACCACGCCCAGCACTTCACCGGCATCGATGTGAAACGATATATCGTCGACCGCCACCAGCGTTCCGCGCCGCGTCGGAAACGCTACGCGTAAATTTTCCACGCGCAATAGCGCTTGACTGTTGCTCGCTTCACTCATCAGCGCAGCTTCGGATTGAGCGCATCACGCATCCAGTCGCCCAGCAAATTGACCGCAAGCGCCAGGATGACGAGCGCAATGCCGGGGAAGATTGTCATCCACCATTCGCCGGAAAACAGGAAATTGTTGCCGAAGCGAATCAACGTACCGAGAGAAGGCTGTGTCGGCGGTACGCCCACGCCCAGAAAAGACAAGGTTGCTTCAGTAATGATTGCGATCGCCAGACTGATGGTGGCAATGACCAGCACCGGTCCCATAACATTGGGTAACACATGCCGAACCATGATAGCAATCGGACTGCGGCCAATGACGCGTGCCGCCTGCACGTATTCCTTGTTCTTTTCGACCATGGTCGAGCCGCGTACGGTGCGGGCAAACTGTACCCAGTTCGACAGACCGATTGCGACAATGAGTACGTAGATCGCCACTGCGTCCTGCACACCGGTCGGCAGTACCGCTTTGGCGAATCCGAACAACAGCAGCGCCACCAACACGGCAGGAAAGCTCAATTGCACGTCAGCCAGCCGCATGATCGCGTGATCGGTGCGCCCGCCGACATAACCACTGATCAAACCCAGGCCGACACCGAGCACCATGGAGAAGATCACACTCAGAAAACCAACGATGAGCGAAACACGGGTACCGAACATGATCGCGGACAGCACGTCACGGCCCTGATCGTCGGTCCCAAGAAAGTGCTCGCTGCTACCGCCTTCAATCCAGGCTGGCGGTAAGAACGCATCCATCAAATCGAGTGTCGCAACGTCGTTGGTATTGAACGGCGCCAGCATCGGCGCGCCAAACGCAGCGATGAAAATGATCAACGTCGTCACGAAGGCAATAAGGGTCACCGGTGAACGACGAAAGCTGTAGAAAAGGTCGCTGTCGAAAAACCGCTGCAAGCGATCGCGAAGACGCCACACCCCGCTCGTACTCGTTTGCTCTACGCTGGTAATCGATGTCATCGCCACGACCTCAGTGTGCGTGGCCGGCGCGGTCAAGGCGCAGGCGCGGATCAATGGCGTAGTAGAGAAGATCCACCACCAGATTGATCACCACGAAGATGAACGCCACCAGACACAGATAGGCCGCCATCACCGGAATGTCGACAAACTGGATGGCCTGCAGGAACAACAGCCCCATGCCCGGCCACTGAAACACAGTTTCCGTAATGATGGCAAAGGCGATGAGCGAGCCGATCTGCAACCCGGTGATAGTGATCACCGGCACCAGCGTATTTCTCAGTGCATGCCGGAAATGAATGGCCCGATTGGTCAGACCGCGTGCGCGGGCAAACTTGACGTAGTCGGTGCGCAGCACTTCCAGCATTTCCGCGCGCACCAGGCGCATGAGCAACGTCAACTGGAACAGACATAGCGTGACCGAGGGGAGAATGATGGATTTGAAACCTTCCCATGTAACCAGATTGCTCTCCCACCCCCACAGATCGACCGTTGCGCCGCGTCCGAACGATGGTAACCATCCAAGCCACACCGAAAAAATCAGTATCAGCAGGATGCCGATCAAAAAAGTCGGTAGCGAAATGCCGATCAGCGAAGCGGTCAGGAGTATCCGGGAGATCGCGCCGTCCCTGTGTAAGCCAGTGTAGACACCGAGTGGCACGCCGATGGCGAGCGCCAATACGGCGGC
>JBFKXV010000378.1:0-3228 GCA_041637935.1 Burkholderiales bacterium
CCGTCATCTGGCAAATACTGGGCACCATAACGCACGACGTTGGCATAGCCCCAAAGCTTGTTAAACGACGCCTTGTAGCCATCCATATCCATCTCCAGGAACGGCCCCAAAGCGCGTGCACCGCCGGTTGCAGCGCTCACTAGAATGTCATAGGGAGCACACTCTTTCAGTAATGCCTGCACGGCGTCGCGGTCGAGCGAATCACACTTTTTCAAGGTGATTTCCGCAGGCACATCACCTGCCTTTTCCGGGTTGCGGCTGACTGCGATCACTTGCGCACCCAATGCGACAAGCTGCTTTGCGGCGGCAAGGCCAATGCCCGAAGTCCCGCCAAATATGACTGCTTTCTTTCCTGCTGCGTCCATCTTTACTGGTCCTCTTTTCTTTATCGTTGACCCGTCGATTGCTGCTCGTCGTTATACAAGCCGCCATCAAGCCTTCGCTTCCTGCCTTGGTTGCCCGCTGTAGCCACGCAAGCGTGCCTCACTTGTCTCGCGGGAAGTTACGCTCTCGAGCGCACCGGCCGAGGCGATTTTGTCGATTGACCATTGCCATCCGTGACAAGCACTGCTCAATCAATAGCGAATGCGAAAATCGTTCTCGCCGCTTCGGTCAGTACCGCGCATCAGGTAGACCGTGCGCTGGGACATATCCAGCACGCCCTCTCGCCGGAATTTTGTTTTCAGGTCATGCCGGTAAACAGAAGTCGTAGGCATGTATCGCAATGTCATTCCACGCCGCGGCTTGTCCGACTTGTTGGCCTCCGAACCGTGATACAGGTAGACGTCGTGCAATGAAACCTGTCCGCGCTGCAACACGATGTCGACGGCTTCGGATTCATCGAACTGGTCTTGCTCGAGTTCGAGATTCAACGCCAGTCCTTGCGCGTCGTTTTGATGATGGCGGGCGAGCTTTTTCGCTCGGTGCGATCCGGGAATCACGCGCAGGCAACCATTCTCCCGCGTTGACGCATCGATCGCGATCCACACCGTACACGTCGCGAGCGGTCGAATCGGCCAGTATTCACCATCCTGGTGCCATGGTGTCTTGGTGCCGACACGCGCGGGTTTTGCGAAGAAACTCGAATTCCACAGTGCAATATCCTTCCCCAGGATTTGCTCCACCATGTCAAGAATCTCGGGCCTTCTGGCAACGGTCAGGTACCAGGTATCAAAGGCCAGCACCGCTGAACAGTAGTCAGCGTACTCCGGATGGCGCTCCACCAGCCGGCTGTGAGCTGCTTTGATGTCATCGAGCACCGTATCCGGAAGGCGAAAATCCGGCGTGACGTAGCCGTCACGATGATATTTCTCAATTTCCTGTTCGCTTAACATTTCGGTAAATTTTGGCGGAATACAAAAACATGAATTGACACGCCTGCCGGCAACCTCACCCCCCGGACGAGCGAATAATCGTCATGGTTACCAGCATGATAACAGCCGGGTGGAACGCTTTGCCTGGTCCTGCAAGTGCAAAGATACATACAAGGATACAGGCCAAACCCGACTCCCCGATGCCACGCGCACTAGCGGCGCGCCGCGTCTTTCCCGGGCGCCAGTGCCATCGCGGCGGCCCGGTTGCTACTGCGTCTACAAGATCGGCGAAGCGGCCAGTCTCACCCGGCCGCGGCGGTCGAAGCCGGCGCCACAGCGGCGAGTTTGCGGTTGCGCCTTGCCTCGTTCACCAGCGGCGGACATACCGTCGCATCGTTGTGGATGACCTGACAGTCAAGGCAATAGAAGCATTCGTCCATATTGATTGACCCGCTCGGTTCGATGGCCTGTATCGGACAGCGCTTTGCGCACAGCTGGCAGGGGCTGCCGCATTCCGGGCGGCGCTTCAGCGGCATGAATCGGCGCAGCCTGCCGCCAATCGCCATCACCGCGCCAAGCGGGCAGAGAAACCGGCAAAACGCCCGTTCGAGAAACAAGCCGACGGCGAGAAGCAGCAACGCGTACACCACGAATGGCCAGGCCCGGTCCATTCTCAGCGAGATAACGGTTTTGAACGGCTCGATCTCAGATGCGACCGCCATGGTCTGCAGTCCGTGCAGGGTGGCAACGGCAAGCACCGCAAGCGATACGTACTTCAAGGGCCACAACTTACGGTGAGCCCGGTGCGACAGCGACCACTGGGGCACCTTGACGACGCGGGCGAGCTTTGCCAAAAGTTCCTGCAGCGCGCCGAACGGGCACAACCAGCCGCAAAACACGCCACGACCCCAGATGACGAAGCTTACGACTACGAACGCGAGCAACACGCACAACAACGGGTCGGCGAGCAGCACGGCCAAGCCATTGCCGCTAACGAACCCTTGCAACCACGCGAACACGTTGATGATGCTGAGCTGCGCCCCTGCGATCCAGCCTATCCACACGAGGGTAAAGAGAAGAAACCCGATGCGCAGCGCCTGGTACAGACGCGCGTGGCGCGTCAGCCTGTGCATGGCGGTGAGCAGCAATGTCAGCACCAGCAGGCCAATGCTGAGCGCGACGATGTTGTTCGCTTGGGCGCGCCAGCTCTCTCGCCACGGCGCCTCGAGCGGCTCGAGGGCGGACGAGGGCTCGGCCGGTGGCAGCACGAATCGCGAGGGCAAGGTATAACTAAGCTCGAACTCGCGCGTTGGCGCGTCTGAACCGGCGCCGTCGTCCACTACCGTTACCAGCAACTGCCAGGGCGCAAGAACATCGACCCCCCTCTCAGCCGGTATTCGGAACAGTCCGACCTCGTCGAACTTTGGTGCCCCTTCGGCCGACACAAACGGCAGATAGCGGTAGGAGTGCTCGAGCTCTCGCTGCAGAGCGAACGTGCGTGTGCCCTGCTCGATACGGATCCGATCGAACGTGCCCGTCTCGAACACCTCGGTGCCGACAAACGAGTAGGAACCCTTCCCCATAAGCAGCACGATCAGATCTTGCGGGCTATACGCGGCCACGTAATTTCCGTAGCGCATTGAACCAAGTAGATTGCGACCAATCGAGGCAGGGTTGACCACGGCCGCATAAAGTTCGAGTGCGACGTCCCGGCTACCTGTGCCCGCCTTGCCGGCATCGTCAATTTGGATTTGTTCCACCGCACCAGCCGCCATGAGTTCCGACCAGCCCAATGGCTCGAAGCTCGAGATATCGACCATGGCGGTCGACCCGGCGCCAGACATGAGCCCACGAGAGCGGGCCACCGTGCGGGCGCTCTGGACAATGGAATGATGGAATGCCCGGGCACTCACGG
>JBFKXV010000379.1:0-3227 GCA_041637935.1 Burkholderiales bacterium
ACGCGTAACTTGAAGCACGCGCAACTGCAGCATGCCACCAGCATCGACAAATCGTTCGACCTTTTCGTTACTGAGAAGCTCGACGCGCTGGCCGGACTCAAACCGCGCCTTGTAGCCGACGCGGCAAAACTTCCGGGATCGCGCGTGCTCGATGGTCAGGTGACGTCAGTGAAACAATCGGCCGGCACCCTCCCCGGCCGCGATGCAGGCGCACGCTACCTGCGGGAATTCATCGAGGACGCAAAGGCATCGGGGCTGGTTGCCAGACTGATCGCGAATTACAACGTTGAGGGCGTTTCAGTCGCACCGCCTGCAACGACTTAGCCTCGCTCGCGCGCCGATACCGCGCAAGCGTGGATCAAGGCCGCGCAATGCCGGATCAAAAAGCCGCGCAGTCGGTTTTTAGCACCCTGCTAGTCAAGGTCGCTGGCATCGTGCCTTTCGGGCACCTGCTCTTCCTCGGGTCCCCATGTCCTGTTGACACGCCGGCCGCGCTTGACCGCCGGCCGCTCGAAGATCTCCGATGCCCATCGCACTACGTGCTTGTAAGAGGCCACATCGAGGAACTCACCTGCACTGTAGAGCTTGCCGAGCGCCAGCGCGCCGTACCAGGTAACGTTGGCTATGTCAGCGATGTTGTACTCGTCACCGCACAAGTATTTGCGCGAGGAAAGGTTGCGGTCCAGCACATCGAGCTGGCGTTTGACTTCCATCGCGTAGCGATTGATCGGGTACTCCAGTTTCTCAGGCGCGTAAGAATAGAAATGGCCAAATCCACCTCCCAGAAACGGAGCGCTGCCCATCTGCCAAAACAGCCACGAAAAACATTCTGCGCGCGCCGACGGCTCAGTAGGCAAAAAGGCGCCGAACTTTTCTGCCAGATAGACAAGAATTGCGCCTGATTCGAAAACGCGAGTAGGCGGCGATGTGCTCACGTCAAGCAACGCCGGGATCTTGGAGTTGGGATTGATTTCAACGAATCCACTGCCAAACTGGTCGCCATCATTGATCCTGATCAGGTGAGCATCGTATTCCGCGCCCTTATGGCCGAGTGCGAGCAACTCTTCCAGCAACACCGTAACCTTTACGCCGTTCGGCGTGGCCAGCGAATAGAGTTGTAGGGGATGCTTGCCCCGCGGCAGTTCCTTGTCGTGCGTCGGACCCGCGACGGGCCGATTAATTGACTCGAATTTGCCGCCGCTGGGCTTGTCCCAGGTCCAGACTTGAGGGGGTGTGTAAGATGCTGTACTGGTCACGTTTGACTACTTTCTGATCGTAGTTACAAAAAAATTGTGGTTGCAAAAAAGTGATGCGGTTGTGGAAAGTCCGGTCATTTCGATACCGCGATTATCAGCGGTTGCCAACGAATCACCTCGCCAGGCTGGCATAGCCAGAAGTAATTCGATCAGCCATCACTGCCTTTATCAGCTTTGCCGCTGTCCGAGACGAGCTGCCCGGCAATCCACTTTCCTACCGGATCGTCACCGCCCGCAAGATACCACGCGTAATGCGCATGCAGACATTTAACGCCAACACGCGTGCCGCCGACACCGCCGGAAGGAACCGGGCCGCTATGTCCAGACGGTAACGCCGAATCCCGCTCGGCAGCATAGCGGGCGTGGGCAGCTGCCAATTGCGCGGCATCGACCGCATCGCGTGCCCGGCCCACCCCGCCGGCGGACTCAAGGTGATCAACAGCAAGACGGGCCGCCTCGCCGACCAGCCAGAAACGGGTCGGCATCGGCCGGCCATCATACGTTAGCGGTGCATTCCGTATCACCACCGGATCACCGCTTGCATCGCGCACGACCACATCGAACGCGCATTCTGGTGAGCGGCCGAGCAATTCCTCGACTCGCTGCCGGTCAGCCATGGAAACGTTCAATGACATTAACGCCTGCTTGGCTTTGACAAATGCCGCATGACCAATGACGGTAGATCCTGTGGTTTGTTGAAAAACTGATTATCGAGGCGTTCCAGCTCCGCCGAGTCCGTAGCAGCTTCCAACGCGGACGCCAGCCAGCGGGCGGTTCGCCCGGCACCGATTTCTTCGAGGCAGCGGTATGGAAAGACCGTCTCGCGACCCGAACGTGGTTGCCGCTGACGGCGAGCGGGTCTGGCGAGTTTACGTGCGCGCGCCTGGTAGCGAACATATGGAAATAGATGCCGTCACCTACTCGCGCCGCACCCGGCCGCGCAAGATCGAAGGCAGATTTCTTGACCTCACAGCTCTTTTCGAGGCAGAGGGTTTTCCCCGCATTCGAGCGCGCAAATCATTCTTTCATGGCAGCACGTGGCTCGGCGCTGAGTGGTGGCATTTTCAGTATCAACGTGGTCTTGATGCCGGCAAATCGACGTTCGGCAGCGAGTTGCTAAGAGTTTATTCCGAAGATACGCTGCGCAAAACGCCACCGTGGATGTATCGCGACCGCATTTTCGGTTTGACCTGGAATTGATCCGGCCCGCCGGCTACAGGCACAAAACAAGCGCCGTGAACCGGGTCCGGTCAGGCAAACATCAGAGCCAGGCTCGGAACCTTCTTGGCGATCCGAACCGCCAGATCGCCGAGCGTCTCGATGCGGTTTACCAGTTCGGCTTGCTCGACATTGACCCTTGAAGCCTCCTTGACTACTTCGATCAAACGATCATAGGTTTCGAGATCAGTTGCGTCCGGCGTCAGCTGGTCAAGCTCTGTTCGGGACAATCCGAGCAACCCGTTGATCTCGTCCGCATACTCACCGCGAAATGCCTCGTCGGCGCGCTTCATCGCCTCACGAACGCGCCTGCGATAACGTTCCCGCGCACTCCGAGAGCCTGCCATCTCGCCTCCTTTTGCGCCTACCTGGTTAGACTAATCCAAAATCTCTTTCAGCTTCTTGGGCAATTCATCCAGCAATGCTTCGCTATTGCGTGCCTTGGTGAGCAAATCATTCACGTCGCCGGAAAGCTTCGCCGCCTGCCCGGCGATTCGCGCCTGTAGCTCCGGGTCGACACCGAGGCGGGCAAGTGCTTCTTGTTGTGTGTCGGTGACCTTGGTAATCGACCTCAGATGCGCCGTCACCGTGGCATTCGCATTGACCATCGCATTGTAGGAGCGATCCAGATCGGCAAGCAGCCGGCTTTCCTGGGCGTTGACCGGTGCGAGCATCTCAGCGCGGAAAGTCTGAATCTGATTGATCGCCTCCTCGACGTAAATTTCCATGATGTCCAGCGGGTCGAGCCCGTCC
>JBFKXV010000380.1:0-3195 GCA_041637935.1 Burkholderiales bacterium
AACGCATGGACCGGCGATCTCACTCCGTTGACCAAAGCGGATTGGAGCCGGGCGCGTGCCGCGCATTTGCTCGAACGCGCCGGTTTCGGTGGTACGCCGGAAGAGATCGACCGGCTTGCGGCAATGACGCCGGACGCGGCAGTGCGCCATCTCGTCTATCACAAGAACATCCCGAACCCGCTGCCTGACTTCGATCATTCCGGCGTGCACGATCCCGGTATCGAACCGTTTCCGCCGTCGCGGCCGGCAGCAACCTCGCTCGCTGCAAAAACCGGTGAAGCAATTGGCGTCAAGGTCAAGCCGAGCGGGAACCGCCGGCTGCAACCTGTCGTCGACCGTTTCTTTTATTGGTTGCGTGCCAGCATGCTCGAATCGCAACGCGTCGCATACTGGTGGGCCGACCGGATGCTGAACACCAGCCGCCCGCTCGAAGAAAAGATGGCGCTGTTCTGGCACGGACACTTTGCGACCAGCGAGGACAAGGTGCGCGATTACCGCAAAATGCTCAAACAAAACGAGCTGTTTCGCGACAAGGGCACCGGGAACTTTCGCGATCTGCTAATCAGCGTATCGCAGGATCCTGCGATGCTCGCCTTCCTCGACGCAGGAGTTAACGTCAAGGGTTCTCCCAACGAGAACTTCGCTCGCGAAATCATGGAACTATTCACCATGGGCGTGGGCCATTACTCGGAGAACGACATCCGCGAAGCGGCGCGTGCGTTCACCGGCTGGAATTTTGTCGATCTGACGTTCGTCGTCAATGAAAACCAGCACGATGGCACCAACAAAACAGTACTCGGCAAGACGGGAACTTTTGATGGCGTGCAAGTCATCGATATCATTCTTTCGCAACCGGTCACGGCAGAGTACATCGCCGGAAAGATCTACCGTTACTTCGTGCGCGAGGATCTTTCGCCGCAGCTGCAAGCAAAGCTTGGAAACGAGCTGCGTGGGGCCAATTATGAGATCGCGCCTTTCCTGAACACGATGTTCATGTCGCGCGACTTCTACGCTCCGCCATCGGTCGGAACGCGTATCAAGCCGCCGGTCGAACTGGTGATCTCGACCTACAAGAAAATGGGGCTGAAAGAAGTACCCGGCGTGCCCGACTTCAACATCGTTACCGAAACCCTCGGACAACGGTTGCTGTTCCCACCCACGGTGGCAGGGTGGGCGCAGGGGAAAAGCTGGGTCACTCCGGGATTGCTGTTGGCACGCGGCAATTTCGTGTACGACACGGTGTTTCCAAACATCAATTTCGTTCCACCGGATCGTCATCCGACTGACAACTACCAGATTGGCTCGGTAGCCGATATGCTCGCCATGGGTGCGGACGTTCACACCGCAACGCAGCCGCCCGAGCAGTACACCTCATCAGTCTCAAACAGCATGGTTGACCGCGACGAGGCTTTCAACACGCGTCTCGGCAGTTACCGCGGCTGGCGCATGGCGATCGAAAAGGTCAAGCCAATTCCGCGAGCCACCGCACACCTTGATTTGTCGGCAATGATACGCAGCGCTGACTGCAATACTGCGCAGCAGGCGGTCGATTATCTGCTGGCGCGCTTCCTGTCAGTGCCGATCGACTCCAGGACGCGTAGTGCAGTAACCGCTTACCTGGAGGGCGAACTCGGCGGAAGCGATGTGTTGCAGGCGGACAGCTACATGGAAGAGCCGTTGCGTGCGACGCTGCACCTGATTCTTTCGCTGCCCGACTACCAGCTCGGGTAAAGGAGACGACATGAAACAAGCAAGAAACAAGAACTATTCACCGAGTCGGCGCAATCTGCTCAGGGCTGGTGGCTACGGCATGGCGCTAGGCGCAATGCAGGCCAGTGGCCTGTCGCCTTTTCTTTCTGGTGCCGCAGCAGCAACCGGCGCAACAAATCCAAACAAGATACTGGTGATTTTCGAGCTCTCGGGCGGCAATGATGGATTGAACACGCTGGTACCTTACAGCGACGATGCCTATTACCGGCTTCGTCCGAATCTCGGCATTCGCGAAAACAAAGTGCGAAAGATCGACCAGCACTTCGGCTTCAACCCGGATATGGCCGGCCTCGAGCGCCTCTATAAAGACGGCAAGATGGCAATCGTGCATGGTTGCGGTTACGCACAGCCATCTTTCTCGCATTTCACGTCGATGGCCTACTGGCACACAGCGGCACCCAACAGTGGTGAGCGACTTGGTTGGGTAGGACGGCTCGCCGACGCCATTGACCCGCAGGTGACGCCGAACTACATCGTCAACATAGACGAGACGCAGTCGCTCGCGGTGATTGCGCGAGAACACGTACCGGTGGTGTTCGATGATCCCGAGCAATTCGGCCGTAAGGGACTGTATCAGGCGCGCGCCTTGCTCGAGGGCAGCAGAACGCCGTCGCGCGAGGCCAACGACGCGCAGCGCTATCTGTTGAAGCTCTCCCTCAGTGCGCAGCAAGCCTCGGAAAAGGTGCGTGAGGCTTGCGGCAGCTACCAGACACCAGTCGATTACGGCATCGTTCCACTCGACTTGCGCAAGATCGCCGCCCTCATCAACGCCGGCATGGAAACGCGGCTGTATTACACGTCGTTCCGCAACAACGCGTTCGACACTCACGTGCAGCAACCCAACTTGCACCAGCGTCTGCTGACCTATTTCTCCGACGCCGTTGCCGGGTTCTTTGCCGATCTTGAACGTATTGGCCGCGCCGACGACGTTGTGATGCTGGTTTTTTCGGAGTTCGGGCGGCGCGCTGCAGAAAACACCAACCTCGGCACCGATCACGGTACCGCCAATCACATGTACCTCATCGGCAACTCGGTTCGCGGCGGTCATTACGGCAAACCACCCAGCCTCACGGATCTCGACGAGGGCGGCAACCTCGTCTACACCACCGATTTCCGGCAGGTCTATGCCACGGCAATCAGCGGCTGGTTGGGGTACAAGGACACGGCGCCGCTGTTACGCGGCGAGTTCGAGCCATTCCCGGTTTTTGGTTAAACACGGGCTCCTTTGAATAAAAAGCTCTCACCGCCGAGGTCGCTGAGGACGCGGAGTAAACCCAAACCGAACTGGGGCGTGACTCGAGTTTGACGCCTCGTATTTACACAAGCCGGCTTTACGTACCTCGAGTCAAAAGGCGTTGTTTACATACGTCCTGATTTGTACTGATTTCGTGATCTATATTGCCAAGCGTTTCGTGTTTGATTTCG
>JBFKXV010000381.1:0-3193 GCA_041637935.1 Burkholderiales bacterium
AGGACCACTGCCCCGGCGGGTATGGAAACAAGCTTCCCGCTATCAGCGACGCTCATGTCTCACTCACCGGACGCTGTTTTGAGTTTTGGCGCAAAGTCTCGATCACTTCGCGGTCGTCAATCTGCGGGAAATCGCGATAAAACTGTCCTACAGCGTAGAACTCGGTCGGCGCTTCAAGGCAAACCACCTCGTCAGCAAGCGGTCTGACGCGCTCAAGACTCGCCGGCGCGGCGACCGGAACTGCGCAAATGAGGCGTTGCGGCTTCCGGCTGCGAACTGCGTGCAATGCCGCGATCATACTAGCTCCGGTTGCCAATCCGTCGTCGACGACGATCACGATCCGGTCTTTTGGGTCGATTGACGGGCGTGCCGGAGTGTATTGCGCGCGTCGTTTTCGCAAGGTCTCCAGCTGTCGTTGCGTTTCACGCTGCAGGTAAGCTTCGTCCGCGCCCGAGCGTGCTGCATGCTCGGCAGTGTAAGTCCAGCCCGACTCATCGACGGAGCCGACGGCTAACTCGGGACTGAGAGGAGAGCGCAGCTTGCGCACCAGCACCACGTCCAACTCACCTTCCAACGCATCGGCCAGTATTTTTCCCATAATGACCGAACCGCGCGGAATTGCGAGGACCAGAGGATTGCGCCCACGATACTCAACCAGTGCCTCAGCGAGTTTCTCTGCAGCTTCGTTACGGGAATCAAAAACTCTACTCATACAAACAAATAATCCGCGTTTATCGATGACTTTGTCTTGCGCAAGATCAAGTTTTTGCCATGCAACGGCGATAGTATTGCCTCGTTGCCGCAACTCACGCGCCAGCTATTAATCGGGTCAACGCCGCCGCGATATTGCACTTAGTCGTAGCGTGAGTGGCGGTTCGCTCTGACGGCCCGGTTGCTGCTGGAAACGTCACTATGCCCGTAAAGAAACCGACACAGTTTGCGATCTGGTACTGGCTTCTCGCCATCCTCGCGGTCTTGTACCTGCGCGGTTTGTGGGTCGAGATGCAACAGGTCGAGGCTATTGCCTACAGTGATTTCCAGGAGTACCTGAAGGATGGCCGCATCAAGAAAGTCGTCATCCGCGCCAACACCATTGAAGGCGAGTTTGTCCAGCCGGTAAACAATCGTAGCCGCTTTGTCACCACGCGTGTCGAACCGGATATGGCCGCAGAGCTGGATCAGTATGGGGTCGAGTATTCGCGGGCCGTGGAAAATACTATCCTGCGCGACATCCTGTCTTGGGTGCTTCCGGCGGTGTTCTTCGTCGCCATCTGGATGTTTCTACTGCGGCGTATGGCGGGCCGCCAGGGGCTGGGCGGTGGCTTTCTCGAAATCGGCAAGAGCAAGGCGAAGGTCTACATGGAGACCGATACCAAAGTTACGTTCGATGATGTTGCCGGCGTCGATGAGGCGAAAGAGGAACTTCGCGAAGTCGTCAACTTCCTGAAAGATCCCCAGGATTACAGCCGGCTTGGTGCGCATGTCCCTAAAGGCGTGTTGCTGGTCGGCCCACCCGGCACCGGAAAGACCTTGCTGGCACGCGCGGTGGCCGGGGAGGCGGAGGTGCCCTTCTTCTCGATCAACGGTTCGGAATTCGTCGAGATGTTCGTCGGCGTTGGGGCCGCCCGTGTGCGCGATCTGTTCGAGCAGGCACGCAGCAAGGCACCGGCGATTATCTTTATCGATGAACTCGATGCGCTGGGACGTGCACGTGGCGCTTACTCGGTTGGTGGACTCGATGAGAAAGAGCAAACGCTCAACCAGTTACTCGCCGAGCTCGATGGTTTCGATCCGAGTTCGGGCTTGGTCCTGCTTGCCGCTACCAACCGGCCGGAAATACTCGACCCGGCGCTGTTGCGCGCCGGGCGCTTCGATCGGCAGGTGCTGGTTGACCGTCCCGACAAGACCGGGCGAGTGCAGATTCTGCACGTGCACCTGAAGAAAGTGCGGCTTGGCAGTGATGTCGACGCCGAGAAGATCGCTGCGCTGACGCCGGGATTCTCCGGTGCTGATCTTGCCAACCTTGTCAATGAGGCAGCGTTACTGGCGACGCGACGCGGTGCTGAAGCCGTTTCCATGGAAGACTTCACCAACGCCGTAGAGCGCATGGTTGCCGGCCTGGAGAAGAAGACACGCATCCTCAACAAACGCGAGCGCGAAGTCGTTGCTTATCACGAAATGGGTCATGCACTGGTTGCGTTGTCCCTAAAGGGCTCCGATCCGGTTCATAAGGTGTCGATTATTCCGCGTGGGATCGGCTCGCTTGGCTACACCATCCAGCGTCCCACCGAAGACCGCTTTCTGATGACACGCGAGGAACTCGATAACAAAATGGCCGTATTACTGGGCGGACGTGCGGCGGAGCACCTCGTCTTCGGCCATCTCTCCACTGGTGCGGCAGATGATCTTGCTAAGGTCACGAACATTGCGCGTAGTATGGTGACTCGCTTTGGCATGGTCGAAAAGCTAGGCAATGTGGCCTACGAAACTGAACGTGCGCCGATGTTGGGCGGTCCGGCGGAACTAGCATTGCCGGGCATGCGTGAATACAGCGAAGACACCGCGCGGCAAATTGACTGCGCGGTGCGTGAGATTATCGACAAGGCGTTCAAGAGGGCGGTCGACTTGCTTGAGGGCCGGCGCGCAATTCTTGAGCGCGGCGCGCGGTTACTGCTGGGAAAGGAAACGCTCAGCGAGGACGACCTGCAGGCCTTGCGCGAAAATCTGCCGAAGGCTGAATGAACACGCGTACAACTACCCGCACGGGTTGCGCGAGCTCGAATTGCGCAGGATTGACTCGTGCAGTATCAAGGCGTTGCGCTCCAACATCGTTGAATGTAGTACAGGTTAGGTTAAATTCAAAGCAGGGAGGTAAACACCGTGGCATTGACCCAGACACAGATTGCAGCGCTCAAAAAGAAACTGGACCGTCTCCATCAAATGCTGCTCGAGGAAGTGCGTGACGAATTGGAGGCAAGTGAGAATGAGAAAATAATCGAGTTGCTCGGACGCACACCGCCGGACAGCGCTGATGTCTCTTTTGCCGATGCATTGGCGGACTTAAACGTTGCAATGGTTGACCGCCACATCCATCAGATACGTGATATCGAGGCAACGCGTCAGCGCATCGAAGCGGGCCGTTTCGGTATTTGCGTCGATTGTGGTGTCGAAGTCGATTTCGATCGATTGATGG
>JBFKXV010000382.1:0-3153 GCA_041637935.1 Burkholderiales bacterium
AGAGTAGAACCTATCTCATAATCGATCGCACGATGCGTTACGTCCAGAACACGATGGCCGCAAGGCGAGAGGCGCAGTTAATACCGTCAGTATTGACAAGCCGAACAACACGGCGGAGGCGTGTTCTGGGCGTAACCCACTGGGATGGAACGATTTTTCGCCCCCGGCGTTGTTGCTCACTCCTTGTTTGGACCAGCCAAACGGCGTCGCTCGCGCCTAGCCGGAAGCGAAAATCGTTGCCATCGCACGCGCGAGCGATTATGAGATAGGTTCTAGGATAAGAAAAATCGTATGAACCAGGCTTTGGTGTTCTTACTGGAGACCTTCTTGGGTCTATTTGTACTTGCCCTCTTGCTACGTTTCTTTTTTCAGGTGGTTCGGGCGCCGGTGCATAACCCGCTGTCCCAATTCGTCATGGCGCTGACCGATTTCGTGGTACGGCCGGCGCGACGCGTCATACCCGGATTGTGGGGTTATGACTTGTCGAGCCTGGTAGTAGCGTGGTTGCTGCAGATCGGGCTGGTGTCTTCCGTGTTACTGGCCAAAGGTTTCGATTTTGCCGCGCCGGCCGGTGTCACGGCGCTTGGGCTAATTTGCCTGGCCGCAGTTAACCTTTTGAAAACATTCATTTATATAGTTCTGGTCACGACCATCATCCAGGCTGTGCTGTCGTGGATCAATCCCTACAGTCCAATTGCCCCAATTCTGAATGCGATGACGCGCCCCTTTCTTGGCGTATTCCGCCGCCGTATTCCGCCGCTCGGCGGCGTCGACTTATCGCCGTTGTTCGTGCTCGTGGTGTGTCAGCTTCTGCTGATGTGGCCCGTTTCATCGTTGCATTCGTTGTTTGCGCGCATGCTCTAGCAACGGTCGCTGGGCGTTCGCCGCCGCCAGCCTTTGCGGCGCTGCATGCGGCTTGTATGAAACTTGCTCCATGGGAAAGGCCAGCGATCTTGAACGTACCCTTCAGTGGTTTGTAGTAGACCGTGACTAACGAGGTTTTTCATTGATTCTATGAGAAATTTTGCTGGCGGCGTCGGATCGAGAACGATCGTCCGGCGCGCTTGCCAAGGTTGGCAATTGGCCGAGAACAACAGTGGAGGAAACGGTTCGACTAACCAGGGTTGGTTAGCGTGACACGATGAGAACTGAACTCGAAAACCAGGTAGCCAACTACCAGAAATGGCGCGATGACTTGCGTGCAACGATAGAGGCGTATCAGGCCTGGCTAGAGTCGCATGGACACGCTGATATCCGTCGCAGCTTGCGGATTTACGATCTCGTCGAAAGCCTGAGAAATGACCGCGTGATGCTTGCGTTTCTGGCCGAATTTTCGCGCGGCAAGACCGAGTTGATCAACGCGATGTTCTTTTCCGGCTACGGAAAACGTTTATTGCCGTCCGACGTTGGGCGCACCACGATGTGCCCGACCGAGATCTTTTACGACGGTTCCGAGGATCCCTATGTGCGCTTGTTGCCGATTGAAACGCGTCAGGGCGAGGAGAGTATCAGCGCATTGAAGCACAAGCCGGTCGAGTGGGTGCAGATCAAGCTCAACGTCGATTCGCAGGAAGACATGACGGCGGCGATGTCGAAGCTGGCCGACGTCAAGACGGTCTCGGTTCAGGAAGCCGGTATGCTTGGCCTGCTTGACGAGTCCGAATTTGTGACCACAACGGTTATCAGGAGGCACCAGGGCAAGGTTGAAGTGCCATGCTGGCGTCATGCGATGATCAATTTTCCGCACCCGCTGCTCAAAAGCGGACTGGTCATTCTTGACACGCCAGGCGTTAATGCTCTCGGTACGGAACCCGAGTTGACCTTGTCGATGATCCCCAGCGCACACGCAGTGTTGTTCTTGCTGGCGCTCGATACCGGCGTAACCAAATCAGACCTGAAAGTCTGGCAGGACTACGTCCGCGATTATGTCAGCCGACGCGTTGCCGTATTGAACAAGGTCGATCTTGCCTGGGACGAGTTAAAGACCCAGGGCGACATCGATGCAAGTGTCGAGCGCCAACTTCAGGAAACCGCACAGACACTGGAATTATCGCCCGAGCACGTGATCGCGCTGTCTGCCCAGAAGGCGTTACTGGCGCGTATTCGTGAGGACGCCGAAATGCTGGAGAAAAGCGGCATCGTGAAGCTCGAGCGTCTGATTGCCGATGAAATTATTCCTGCCAAACAGCAGATCCTGCGTGCTGCGGTTTCTCGCGAAGTCGGCGGCATGGTTGAGTCATCGCTGCAGTCGCTGATTGCGCAGCGCGAGAGTGGCGTGACCGAGTTGCAGGAAATGTCGAAATTGTCGGGCAAGAATCGTGACCTCGCCCAGAAGCTGGTTACCAAATTCGAACAGGACAAGGCGCAGTTCTCTCGCCACATGGAGAGCTTCAAAGCGTCGCTGGCGACAGTCAGCAAGCAGGGTGAGGCCTTGCTTGGCACCATGGATGATGAACGTCTCGCTGAAATTCTCGACAAGAGTTCGCAGGCCATGGAGGGCAGCTGGACAACCGCCGGCCTGATGCGTTCGATGCAGGGATTGTTCGAAACGTTTTCCAGGCAGGCGGAGAAGGTACTGGCGTTTTCGGCCGAAACACGCGGTTTCGTCGACAATGTTTACGCCCAGTTTCATAAGCAATACGGCTTCAAGAAAATCTCACCGCCGGAACTGAACCTGGAGCGGCATATTCTGCGCATGCATACCCTGCAGCAGAGAACCGAAGAGTTCTGCAAAAACCCGGTCAACGTTCTGGGTCGGGAGAAACGGTTTGTGATCCGGCGCTTTCACAGAGAGCTTGTCGATCAGGGGCTGAACCTCTTCCGCGATGTGCGCTCCGACCTGGAGGGTTGGCTCAAAGGTGCACTGACACCTTTATCGATGCAACTGCGGGAACACCAGCGGCTGCTCGAGCACCGCGTCGAAAGTCTCCGCAAAATCGCCGGCGACGTGAACGCATTGCAGGAGCGGGTGCGCTACCTCAAGAAACAGCACGACCAACTGGGCAAGCAGATCGTCGACCTGACGAAGATTCACAACACCCTCAGCAGCGATGCGTCAAGCCCGGAAGCGCCCAGCGCCGCTGTCGCCGCGTAAACGCCGATAGCTGCGCCGCGCCTGGCCAACCGCAGGTGATGCGTCAGATGAGGATGATG
>JBFKXV010000383.1:0-3147 GCA_041637935.1 Burkholderiales bacterium
CAAGTGAGAATGAGAAAATAATCGAGTTGCTCGGACGCACACCGCCGGACAGCGCTGATTTCTCTTTTGCCGATGCCTTGGCGGATTTAAACGTTGCGATGGTTGACCGCCATATCCATCAGATACGTGATATCGAGGCAACGCGTCAGCGCATCGGTGCGGGCAGTTTTGGTATTTGCGTCGATTGTGGTGTCGAAGTCCATTTCGATCGATTGATGGCTTACCCAACAGCCAAGCGTTGTTTACGATGTCAGCAACAGCGCGAGAGGTTGTACGCTCACCAGAGCACGCCGAAAATGTGAACTCAGTAGTGCCTTCTGTCCGCTGGCTAGTGTAGGTCACAGTTTGTAATGCGGCTACCGTTCGAGAATGATGAGATCAGGTTGCGGGCGATATTGCCAGGGTACAAACTTACGCCTGCCAATAACAGCGCGCGTTGGAGAGCGGAACCAGCACAGCCATGAACACAAAGACGGAACCGCGGAATCAGTTTCGCAGAAACTTCGTTCTGCTGATGGTGCTGTTGATTTCAATCGCGTTCATCGCGACTATCAAGGGCTACCTCGCGGCGTTATTTCTGGCTGGCGTGTTGACCGGGATTGTTTATCCGGTTTACCGGTGGTTGCTGTCGCGCTTCGGCGGCCGTGAGAGCCTGGCGTCGATTACGACTTTGCTGTTAGTACTCGGCGCGATCGTCGTACCGCTGATTGTATTCTTCGGCATCGTTGCCGGTCAGGCGGTGGAAGTTACCCAAGTGGTGGCTCCCTGGGTGGAGCGCCAACTGCAGAGCTCGACGACTGGCGATCAGATGTTGCCCGACTGGCTGCCTTTTACCGACAAACTTCAGGAATACAGCGGCGAGATTATGTCACGGGCAGCAGATCTTGCCAGAAAGGCTGGCGGATTTCTGGTTGGCAGTCTGTCGAAAATCACGCAGGTTGGCGCGGCTTTTCTCGTCAATCTGTTCGTCATGCTTTATGCGATGTTCTTTTTTCTGATCAGTGGGCCGATGATGGTGCGCAAAATCATGGGATACCTGCCGCTTTCGAGCTCGGACAAAGAACAAATCCTCGAGGTTGGGCTCTCGGTAAGCAGAGCCACCATCAAGGGCACATTGGTGATCGGCATCGTCCAAGGGGCGCTGGGCGGTCTTGGTCTGGCGGTTGCCGGCGTGACGGGAGCCGCATTCTGGGGCACCATTATGGTGGTTTTGTCGATCATCCCTGGTATCGGCACCGCCCTCATCTGGGTGCCTGCGGTCGTGTATCTTCTGATTAGCGGCAAGACCATTGCCGGTATCGGCTTGGCGATCTGGAGCGCAGCGGTCGTCGGCACTGTGGACAATGTGTTGCGGCCACGTCTGGTCGGCAGAGAAACAAAAATGCCAGACCTGTTAATTCTGATCAGTACGCTGGGTGGGCTGAGCTTGTTTGGCGTGCTGGGTCTGGTGGTCGGCCCCGTTATAGCTGCGTTTTTCCTGGCCGTGTGGACGATTTACGGGAAAATATTCGAAGAGGAACTATCGGAAGTTGAGACAGGGCCGTCGGAGCACGGTACTGTCAACAAAGAAACATAACTGGCCGATAGCATGTTCGCGTGGGTCAGCATTGAAGGCTACGGGCCACTTACGCAGATTTAGAATATAGGCCATCCTGCAACAGCAACCCCATGACCAGCTCATCGATCATCCACACCATCGCGCCTGAAATAGTCAACACGGTCGCTGTCCTGATCGGCGTGGTATTAGTCAATTTTGCCATCACGGCTGTACTGCGCACTCGCAGCCGGCTGTCGCGCGAAACCAAGTTGCGTGCCACGGTGTTCTGGCGCAATTTCCTGTTGCTCGTTGCGCTGGTGCTGCTGATCGTTATCTGGCGCACGGAAATCCGCACCGCAGCACTTTCACTCGCGGCTTTGTCTGTCGCGCTGGTCATAGCCGGCAAAGAATTGCTGACATCGGTTCTCGGCTATATCCACCGGACCACAAGCCGCAGTTTCGAGTTCGGCAATATCATCGAGATCAACGGCGTCAAGGGGGAAGTCATCGACCAGACCTTGCTCAGTACGACTGTTCTGGAAATGAATGAGGCACACTTGTTCACCGGCAGGGTCACGCAGTTCCCGAACAGTTTTTATGTCGCGCATCCACTCAGGAACCATTCGCGGCTTGGAAAATATCAGCTCGGACTGATGGTCGTCCCGCTGGCTGGCACCGATGATCTGGATCGCGAACGGAATCTGCTGCTGGAAGCGGCAGGCGCGGTTTGCTCCGAGCATATCGAGCCGGCAGAAAAGTCATTGCGTGCGCTGGAGGGTGAACAGTTCGTCGTCATGCCCTCTGCGGAGCCTCGAGTCAACGTCCACCTTAAAGAACCTGGAAAGGTTGAGATGACCCTGCGCTTTCCCTGTCTTGCTGAGCAGCGCACCCAGGCCGAGCAGGAAATCCTCAGCCGGTACCTCGCGGCACGCGCGACGAAGGGAGTGAGCGAGCGCGCTTGACCCCGTCTGTTAGCCTCATTCTTATCGTTGTTGGCTTCGCTTATAGCATTGTTGCGTCCGTTCGCGCCTACCGCGAAACGGGCAAAACATGGATGCTGTTCTTGCCGCACTGGATAGATGCCGGCAGCGGTGTCTCCGTCGTTACCCGGCGACACGGCAAAATCGGATTTGCTGTTCTGTTTGCCGGCATGGCCGCGTTCTTGCTATCCCAACGATGACGCAGTCCGTTTGTTCCCCGGCGACAGATTATTGCCTTTGTTACAGAACCGGTGTTTCGTTCTGTTGGCCGGTAGCCGCTGCGATAATGCAATTAACGCAACGAGTGACGACAGGAAATTGTCAAGCGAATCAGAAGCACCAGGCAGCCAGAAATTCCGATTCTCCGTTCCTTTCTAAAGTGATCTCGTGATTAACCGTCTCTTCAAAGCCTTTTTTCGGACGCTCTCGTCCTGGTTTCGCCGCGCCCCGCGTGAACCCAGGGGCAAGCTGTTCAAAGGGAGCCATTCGGCTTTCGGGCGCACCTTTGCACTGGTGCAGCTCACCGCCGGGCGGCGGCCTTACCTGCTTTACCTCCCGAAGAATTACACGACCGACAGGCACTGGCCAATGGTCGTTATGCTGCACGGTTGTCGTCAGGATGCTGAAACC
>JBFKXV010000384.1:0-3139 GCA_041637935.1 Burkholderiales bacterium
GTAATCAGCGTGCCGGTCAGCATCGGAAAAGCGGTCGAGGTATAAACGAAGCTGGCCGCGCGCACCCGTTCCCAACCCTGCTCCATTTTGGTCGACATCATCTCGACAGCACTGATGGCATCATCGACAAGCAGGCCCAGCGCAATGATCAACGCACCGAGCGAGATGCGCTGAAAATTGATGCCGTAGAGCATCATGATCAGGAACGTGACTGCGAGCACCAACGGTATGCACAGCGCCACAACCAACCCGGTACGAAAACCCAGGCTGAAGAAACTGACTGCCAGGACAATGATGATGGCCTCTGCCAGCGTCTTCATGAATTCATTGACCGACCGTGTCACGACGCGGGGTTGATCAGCGTACTGATGCACTTCGATGCCGACCGGCAAGTCAGCCGTGACGCGCTTGAATGCCGCGTCGAGATCCTCACCCAGTTCGAGAATGTCGGCACCCTTGGCCATGGAAACGGCGAGTACGATCGCTTCGCGACCCATGTAGCGAACCTTGGACTCAGGCGGGTCGGTGTAACCGCGATAGATACGCGCGATGTCGCCGAGCCGGAACAATCGATCGTTGGCTTCGATACCGATTTCCCGAATGCTTTCGACCGAATCGAAACTGCCTGATACACGAAGGTAAATGCGATCGGCACTGGTATCGATTTTTCCCGCCGGGGTCATCGCGTTTTGCTGTTGCAGGATCGAAGTGATGGCTGCCGGGCTGACACCAAGGGTCGAGAGCTTTCGGTGCGAGATTTCGACGTAGATTTTTTCGTCCTGCGCGCCGACGATGTCGGCCTTCCCGACATTGGGCACGCGGCGGATTTCCTTGCGCACCGCTTCGACGTAATCCTTCAGCTCTGCGTAGCTATAACCGTCGGCCGTGAATGCGTAAAGATTGCCGAAAACGTCGCCGAACTCGTCGTTGAAGAACGGCCCGAGCACGCCTTCCGGCAAGGTGTGCCGGATGTCGGAGATTTTCTTGCGTACCTGATACCAGACATCGGGCACTTCGGACGGCTGCGTATCGTCCTTTAGTTGGATGAAAACAACCGATTCGCCGGTACGCGAGTAACTGCGAATGAAGTCAAGGTAAGGCGTTTCCTGCAGTTTTTTCTCAATACGCTCCGTGACCTGCTGCTCAACCTCGAGCGGCGAAGCGCCCGGCCATGCCGTGCGCACGACCATCACCTTGACAGTGAAATCCGGGTCTTCCGCCTGACCCAGATTGAAGTAGGCATAAACGCCGGCCGCAGCCAGCGCCAGCATGAAAAAGAGCACCAGCGACCGGTGCTCCAGCGCCCACTCGGACAGATTGAATCGCTTCACGGCTCACGCGTGTCGAGCACGCGTACCTGTTCACCGTCAAACAGTTTGTGCACGCCGGCGCGCACCACCAAATCGCCGTCTTTCAATCCGCTCGCGACCGCTACGCTGTCTTCAAAGTAACGGGCCACCTTGACCGCAACCGCACTGACGCGACCTGTGTCCGTATCGACCCGCCATACGGCAGCGTCCTCGCCTTGCTGGAACAGTGCCGTGGCCGGCAATTCCACCGTGTTGCCCTGACTGATTCCGCCCATATAGACATTCGCCGTCATTCCCAGTTTTACTTCTTCGTCAGCTTCCGCAATGGCGATGCGAACCGCGTAAGTGCGGGTGACCGGGTCGGCGACCGGGCTTACTTCGCGCACCTTGCCGGCATACTTGCGCTGCGGTTTCGCCCATAGGGTGATGACGATATCGGTCGCTTCCCGCAGCTCCTCGAGTTTGTTCTCCGGAACACTGATGGCGACTTCTTTTTGCACCGTGCGCGCAACGCGCATCACCGTTTGGCCAGCGGCAACCACCTGACCGACTTCTGCTTCTATCGCCGTCACCACGCCGGGATGATCGGCACGCAAGCGTGTGTAGTCAGCCTGATTTTCCGTCACCGCCAATTCCGCCCGTACCTGCGCCAGCTGCGCCTTGGTGACATTGAATTCGGTGAGGCGGCGATCATATTCCGCGCGGCTGATGAACTTCTTCTCGTATAGTTCGGTGTAACGCTGCAGATCGGACCTGGCCTGCTGGAAGGCGGCGTCGGCCGCGGCCAGGCGAGACCTCACTGCCTGCGAATTGAGCTTTTGATCCTCAGGATCGAGCCTGGCCAAGGTAACACCGGCCTTCACAACATCACCGATATCGGCGAACCGCTCCACAATCTTCCCACCTACGCGAAACCCCAACGCGGTTTCGTAACGCGGTTTCACTTCGCCTGAGTAAGCAATTTGACCGGTGTTGTTGTTCGAACTGACGCGAATGACATTCACCGCGCGCAGCTGTTCCGGCGGTACCTCTTCACCCGAACACCCTGCGAGCAACACCGTTGCAATTAGAACCGGTGCTATTAGAACCGGTGCTAAAAGAATCTGCCCGAACAGCATCGGTGCTAACAGAACCGGTGCGCAAAAAATGCTGGCCCGGCTCATTCGCTGCGACACTGATTTGCCAAGACCAATCGATACACTTGCGTCGATCGCTTCACTTCAATCGATCGGTTCAGTTCACAGGTTGGCATCATTGCAGCTATTCGATTCACTTCAGTTATTCGATTCAAGCCGATTACTCGGTTCAATTTGATATCTCGGTTCAATTTGATATCTCGGTTCAATTTGATATCTCGGTTCAATTTGATATCTCGGTTCAATTTGATAACTGTGGCTCGAGAAAGTCATTGATGTTGCGCAGGTCCGCTTCGTCCAGCCGCGGCTTGCAGGCGCAACTGGCTCAGGATCGTGTTGTACGCCAACTGCGCGAAATCGCGCCGCGCATTGGTGCGCCGTGCCTCGCGGACATTGTCGCGAAAGTCCACAGCTATCGATCGGCCGGTCGCGGCGGCTCGCTACGGTAACGGTGCCGGCGACCGAAACTGTAGTTGGGAAAACCAGCCATGCCGTCGTACTGGTATCGTTTGACTGCGACATCCGAACTGAAATTGGGTGCGGCCCCGGCTCTCGCCTGGGGCACAGCCTCTTGCATCACGCGAAATTGCGCCCGCGCCGCGGCGTGACGGGCATCGTGGACCTTGGCCGCGCGGTACAAGTCCATCAAGTCCATAGCTGACGCCGTTCCCGCAACAAGCGAAGCTGCCAGAA
>JBFKXV010000385.1:0-3134 GCA_041637935.1 Burkholderiales bacterium
TCGATGAAGTCGACGATGATAATGCCACCCAGATTACGCAGTCGCAGTTGGCGAGCGATAACCTGAGCGGCTTCCAGATTGGTCTTGAAAATCGTGTCGTCAAAATTTCTACCGCCGACGAATCCCCCGGTGTTTACATCCACAGTCGTGAGCGCTTCGGTCTGATCCATAATCAGATAGCCGCCCGATTTGAGTGACACACGGCGGGCAAGCGCGCGCTCGATTTCTTCTTCGACGCCGTACAGTTCGAACAGTGGCCGGTCACTTGCATAATGATTCAGCCGATCGACAAAGCGCTGTATGTAGTCGCTCGCGAAAGAGGTCATTTTCTGAAACGTCTCACGCGAATCAACCAGGATCCGTTCGAATTCCTCGTTCACGAAATCGCGCAGTACCCGCAGACTCAGATTCAGATCCTGGTACAACAGGGCGGGCGCCTCGGCACTTGTCGCTTGATCTTGAATGTTGCTCCACAGCTTGCGTAGATAATCAATGTCGGCGGCCAGTTCATCATCGCTGGCGGTCTCCGCCATGGTGCGGATGATGTAACCCCGGTCCTCGCTGTCAGGAAGCAGTTCCAGCAGCTTCTCGCGAAGCGTGTTGCGCTCTATTTCGTCGCCAATGCGCTGGGATATTCCGATGTGGTTTTCCTGAGGCAAGTACACCAGCAGCCGTCCAGCAATGCTGATTTGGGTGGACAGGCGGGCGCCTTTGGTTCCGATCGGATCCTTGATGACTTGCACCAGTAGCTTCTGTCCTTCGTGCAGGGTTTTCTCGATTGGTCTTGCTTCTTCGGGGTTTTGGCGGTGCCCCCAGAGGTCAGCGACATGCAGGAAGGCGGCACGATCAAGGCCGATTTGGACGAATGCTGACTGCATTCCCGGCAGCACCCGGCTGACCTGGCCCAGATAGATGTTGCCAACCAGGCCGCGGCTCGAATCGCGCTCAACATGTAGTTCCTGTACAACACCCTGTTGCAGAACCGCAACCCGGGTTTCCTGCGGGGTTACGTTGATGAGGATCTCGCCCTTCACGTGGTTCGCAAACCGAATGAAGCGAGCAAACGAGCGGTATCGTAGATGGGTAGACCGACCACACCACTGTAACTGCCGGAAATGTGCTCGATGAAGATGCTGGCGCGTCCCTGGATGCCGTAGGCGCCGGCTTTGTCAAAAGGTTCGCCGGTTGCCACATAGCGACGTATCTCGTCATCTTCGAGCACCCGCATGCGGACTTCAGTCGTGGAGAGCGCTTCTTCGAGACGATCGTTGTATTTGACGGCAACTGCGGAATGTACGTAATGGGTGGTCCCGGACAGCCGCTTGAGCATGGCAACGGCATCTTCGCGATCAGTCGGCTTGCCAAGGATGTCTTCGCCGATAGCGACCGCGGTGTCTGCGGCGAGCACGGGGTATCGAAGCAACCGGCGCTGTTCCAGCCGCGCCCAGCCGGCCTCTGCCTTGAGCCGGGCGATTCGGGAGGCGTATTTCGCCGGATCTTCGCCCGGGAGCACGGATTCGTCGAAGTCTGCCTCGCGCCCGGCGCCCTCGCGCAATAGCAGCATTTCGAAACTGACTCCCATCTGTTTGAGAATATCGCGGCGTCTGGCGCTGCGCGAGGCAAGGTAGATGTGTTTTTCCAGAAAAGCCACGTTCTTCTCCGCCTTAAGACAGTTTGGAAGTGCAGTTAGTCCCGGTGATACGGGTGATTGCGAATAATCGAGATCGCTCGGTAAAGCTGTTCAGCGAGCACTACACGTACCAGCGCATGCGGCAGTGTCAGTTTGGAGAGTGAAAGGACGATGTCCGCGCGTTCCCTGACCGCTGCGTCCAGACCGTCTGCACCGCCGATCAGAAAGAAAACGTCCTGACCATGACTCATCCAGTCTTCCAGCCAATCCGCCAACTGGGCGGTTGTGAATGCCTTGCCACGCTCATCCAAAGCTACTTTTACACCGCCGGACGGGATCGCGGCAAGAATCCGATCCGCCTCGATCGCCCGCGCACGGTCAATCTGCGCCGCATTTTTGCCTGCTCGCGCTGCTGGTCGGACCTCAGTCAAGACGACTGGCAATTCACGCGGCATGCGACGGGCATATTCCTGGAACCCATTGCTGATCCAGTCCGGCGGCTTGTGGCCGACCGACAAGACATGCAGTTTCACTTGTGTCGGGGCGTGCGTCGCGCTGAGAGCGCGCAGAAACACAGTGCCGCAGGCGCGCGGAAATACAGTGCCTCCGGCGCGCATAACTGCAGCCCTTCAGGCAGGCGCGGAGCGGCGTTCACGGACCGCCATGCGCGTGCTGCGCCGACTTTGTCGATGGCGTTTCGCCGCCCCAGAGTTGCTCCAGATTGTAATAACTTCGAATTGCCGGTTGCATGACGTGAACGATGACGTCACCCATATCTACCAGCACCCATTCACCGGCACTCTCACCCTCGACGCCGAGGATCTTCCCTCCCAGCGCCTTGATCTTCTCCTGCAAATTGCCTACCAAAGCACGTGTCTGACGGGTCGACTCGGCGCTCGCAACGATCATGTAATCGAACAGCGAACTCATCTTCCGTACGTCCATAACGACAGTATCTTCGGCCTTGATCTCCTCGAGCGCGTCGACAGCGGCGCGGCAGATTGCTTCAGCTTGCATCTGGCTCCTTGTAAAGGTGATGCTCATTAATATACGCGATTACCTGGTCGGGCAGGAGATAGCGCAGGCTGGCTTTACGCACAGCGAGACTGCGCAATGCCGTTGCCGAAACATCGAGCGAAGTCAGCTCATGAGTGAATACCTTGCCCGCGGAGGCGGCGTTGAGTGCCCTCGGTCGTGTTTCCAGCCGTTGGGTGTACTGTTCATGGAGCGCGGCGGGTAGTGTGGACGCCAGCTTCTCGAGAGGAAAGCCGGGGCGTCTGGCGACGATGATGTGGGCAAGATCAAACAGCTCTGTCCAGCGGTGCCACGTGGTCAGCGCGACAAAGGCGTCGGCGCCCATCAGCAAACATAGCGGTGCGGTCCCGACCTCCGAACGCAGCTCGGTCAGCGTGTCAACTGTGTAGCTGATACCGGCACGGCCAATTTCGCGTGCGTCCACCGCGAGCCTGGGATTGCCTGCCACGGCCAGGCGCGTCATTGACAA
>JBFKXV010000386.1:0-3126 GCA_041637935.1 Burkholderiales bacterium
GATGTGGACAGCGTCGCGACGCAATTCGCATAGTTGAGAATTGCCACGACGTCATCTTCGACGCCGTTGGGCGCGCTGCGAGAGACGACATCGATGCTGAGCGGATCGCTGCGTGTAAACAGGTACGCCATCGCGACCGGGTAGATGCCCATTTCCGGTACCGCACCACCGCCAAGCTCTGCGTTGTATTCGCGGCGATCGGGTGAGTACGGCAGGAACGGGAATCCGAAGTCGGATTTGACGTGGCAAAGCCGGCCGATTTCGCCCGCCGCCACCCAGTCGAGAGCTTGTCGTACGGCCGGCAGAAACCAGGTCCACATGCCCTCCATCAGGTAGCCGCCGGTCTCCGCGACAACGCTCGCCAGCGTATCGACCTCCTCGACAGAAAGCGTCAGCGGTTTCTCACAAAGCACCGCCTTGCCGGCGCGCAAAGCATCGCACGTGTTTTGCAGATGCAGTGAATGCGGTGTTGCGATGTAGATGGCATCGATGGCCGGATCCGCGTACAGCTGTTCGTAACTTGAATAGGCAGTGGGAATACCGTGCTGTGCTGCAAAAGCCGCCGCGGTATCGTCGGAGCGTGAAGCGACAGCAGCTAGTACGCCGTTATCGACATAGCGCATATCTTCTGCAAACTGGTGGGCGATTCGAGCGGTACTCAGAATTCCCCAGCGGATTCTATTCATTATGGCGTCTTGCCTGCTGACGAATTTGATTGCTTACGGGTGTATCAGCACTGAGATACTATACATGACGCGGCTGCGGCAACCATTTCGGTGAATCGGCCGAAGGGACAGATGCACAGAATGAACCTCGAAAAGCACTTCAGGCTGGACAACTTCAAGCGCTACGGTTTGCAGTGTGGTCTGGCCGGTCTCGCTGTACTGATACTGCTGCTGGTGCTTGATGCCGTTACGCAGACGGTATTGATCGCGTCTCTCGGGGCCAGCGCGTTTATCGCTTTTGCCGTGCCACGTTCACTGCACTCGGGCCCGCGACACCTTATCGGAGGCTACCTGGTCGGCATAGTGGCGGGAGTGGCTATGTCATCGCTCAACGCACTCTTCGCCGCATCGGGCGCGTGGGAGCACGCAGTGATGATCATCTTCGGCGCGCTCGCAATCTCGGCGGCCATGTTCAGCATGGTTGTCACGCGTTGCGAACATCCACCTGCCGCCGCGCTGGCGCTCGGCCTCGTTCTCAATGAATGGAATCTCGCCACATTGTTCGTCATCCTGAGCGGCGTAATCCTGCTGAGCGTCATCAAGCAGATCGTGCTGCCCATGCTGTTGGACCTTGTCTAGAACCCGCGCAGATACAGCCTTTCGGGGTGAATTGGTGCAGCACCACCCCTCCGAGCTTCGCCTCTCGAATGCCGCCCTTGAGCGGACTCCCCCATTGCGCAACAATAGGGGAATCCGAGATTTGGAAAAAAATCAGTAGCCATCAAACAAGACAGCTAATCAGGACGGTCTGTTCGCCCGGGGGGGGTGTCATGAACATTAAGCCTTACCGTTATTCTTTTGTATCAACTTCATTTTTGGCAGTTGCAATAATCCTCGGCGTAGCGCTCTCCGCGCCCGACGCCCTGGCTCAGGATCGACGCGGCGCCACCGTGATCCTCGAGGAAATCGTAGTCAAAGCACGTAAGCGCGAAGAAAGCGCACAGGAAGTTCCGCTTGCTATTACTGCCTACAGTGCTGCACAAATCGACGCGCTGAAAATTCGTGACCTGACAAACTTGTCGGTGGGCATGCCCAACGTTGCGCTCGATGACATCGCCACAACGCGCGGCAGCGCCAACTTTTCAATCCGCGGTTTGGGCATCAACAGCTCGATCCCGTCGATCGATCCATCGGTTGGCCTGTTCCTGGATGGCGTTTATCTCGGCAATAATGTCGGCGTAATTTTCGACATGTTCGACGTTGCGAGCATTGAGGTGCTGCGCGGTCCGCAAGGTATATTGTTTGGTCGTAACGTCACCGGCGGCGCCATTTTGCTGAATACCAAGAAGCCCGGTGACGAGTTTGAATCCAGCATTCGCGCTGCTGTCGACACCGGCGGCGACGGCGGCATGAATCAATATTTGATGGCCAGCATCGGCGGTCCGATTTCGACAACGTTATCGGCCAGACTGAGCGCTTATTACAATGAGGACGAAGGCTGGTTTAAGAACAAGTTCGATGGCAGCGACATTGGGGCTATCGAGCAAACCATGTTCCGACCAGTTGTCGTCTGGACGCCGACGGACAGCACCGAGCTGGTGTTGCGTTATGAGTATACCGATATCAGCGGTGACGGTCCGGTCTCACAAACACATACCAACGGCAGTGGCGTGCCCGGCGCTTTCGTCAACTTCGATCGTGATAGTCACGACATATCGATCGACGAACCGGGTTTTCAGAAAATCGAAACGAACTTCTTCAGCGCCGAGTTGAATATTGACGTTGCTTTCGGCGAAGGCACAATCACCAATATTTTTGGCTGGCGTGAGTCAGAAAGCTCGGCAGGCGCCGATATCGACGCGCAGCCTGTGTGGCTGTTTCATGCGCCGTCGTGGCTGAATACCGAGCAGATCAGCAACGAGTTGCGTTACAACGGCCAGTTTGGCGATCGCACCAACGTGACCGTTGGCACCTATTACTTCACCAACGAAATCAACTATCACGAACGACGCGAGCTGTTGGGGATCGCGACCGGCGGCGTTGCGCCGGCCGCGGTATTCGATGGCGGTGGTGATTATGAGGTCGACACGATCGGGCTGTTTGCCGCGGTCGATTACGACTTGTCCGATCAATTGACTTTGACGACCGGACTCCGCTACACACGCGAGAAAAAAGACGCGAACATTGCATCACTCAGTCAGAACATCGGTTTATCCTGCAATATCGTCACAACCAAAGACTGTATTTTTGATTTTGTTGACGATGACAAGTGGAGCAGCGTGTCGCCAAAAATCGGCTTGACGTACCAGGTTGATGAGACCCGGCTGGTGTATGGTCACTGGAGCAGAGGTGTTCGTTCAGGCGGGTATAACTTAAGAAATACGTCATTTAACCCTGCCGACACCCCGGGTCCGTTCGACGAGGAGGTCGTCGACAGCTTCGAGTTTGGCTATAAGTCCAC
>JBFKXV010000387.1:0-3118 GCA_041637935.1 Burkholderiales bacterium
GCCGACGACAACCAACAAGGCACTGGCAAGACTGGCGCCGACACCTCGAGCGAACCTGCGCGTGCTCGATGGCTGCGCCGTCCGAACCGACATGAAACCGACTTTCTACGCCCTGGCAGGTGCCGCCTTTATTTCCGGGGCAAATATGCGGCTGTTCGACTCCGTGTTGCCGACCGTCGCTGAAGACTTTGCCGTTGCGCCGACGGTGGCTTCGGTGGTGGTCACTTCTTTTACCCTGTCATATGGACTGTTCCAGATCGTCCATGGTCCACTTGGCGATCGTGTCGGACGCCTGCGCACGGTTGCAATCGCCATGTTCATTGCATGCCTTGGCTCGCTTGGCTCGGCCCTGGCACCAACTCTGTCCGGACTTGCAATGTTGCGTTTTGTTACCGGTATCGGCGCGGCGGGTGTTATCCCGGTTGCAATGGCCTGGATCGGTGATCACTCGAGCTATGAGAACCGGCAGGCAACACTCGGTCGCTTTATCGGATTCACACTGACGGGGCAGATACTCGGGCCCGCCCTCGGAGGAGCGCTCGCCGAGTGGTTCAGTTGGCGCGACGTGTTCTATTTGTTCACCGTGTTGTTCTTGCTCGTCAGCCTCGCGCTGTTCAAATTCGATCAAGGCGAACGCAAACGCGCGACCGGGTCCGATGGAACAGCGCGGTCGATTCACTCAGGTAATCATTTCTTAGGTGTTTACCTCGATATTGTGCGCGTTCCATGGGCGCGCATTATCCTGCTCGCCGTGTTTATCGAAGGGATGCTTTTTTATGGCACTTTCGCCTACACCGGTGCCTGGCTAAAGCAAACGTTCGACCTGTCTTATTTCATCATCGGCGCAACGCTCGCCGGATTCGGACTCGGCGGGGTGTTCTACAGTTTCTTGGTGCCAGTCCTGATGCGGCGCTTGCTCGAGCCAGGATTTGCGATTGGCGGCGGCTTTGTGCTGCTGCTGTTCTATCTTTGCTTGCCCTTTTCACCCGTCTGGCATGTGATCGCACCGCTATGCGTGGCGGGTGGCTTCGGCTTCTACATGCTGCACAACACCTTGCAGACCAAAGCCACAGAAATGTACCCCACCGCGCGAGGCACCGCCGTATCTGCCTTTGCCTTGAGCCTGTTCCTTGGGCAAGCCATCGGCGTCGCGTTGTTTGGGCGCACTATCGCGTGGTTTGGCTATACCTTCAACTTCATCGCAAGCGGAATCGTATTGCTGCTTGTCGCAATCTGGTTCGCGCGGCAGTTAAGACGTCAGGCTCACAAGTCGTGAAGCAGACAGTCTGCCGGTGGGCCGAGCCAATCGGCGCAACGAACCATCCGTTATCGCGGCGCTTTACCGGCATATGTTACCGATAGCGCAAACGGTCAGGTATGAGTCAACTGATTCCTTCGACGATACGCATGTCGCGCACCGCGGCATTGCCCATTGCTTTGAGCGCTTTCTGATAACCCGGACTGTCGTGCGCCGCAACTGCCTGCTCGACGCTGTCGAACTCGACCATCACCGTGCGCTGATTGAGCCCGGACTCATAGACCTGCGTTGGCATGCCACGTACCAAAAAACGACCGCCGGCGGCCTCAATCGCCGGCCGCGCAAGCTTCGCATAGGCCGCCATTGCGTCGGGGTCGTTAATCGAGTGATAGAACGTAATCAAGTAGCCCTTTGCCATGCTGCCCCCTCCTCTATTCAATCAGAACGCGTCGATCATATTCGATATCGGCAGACTGATAAACCCGTACACTACGCACGCCTGCGCTAGTATATCCGGCCGATGAGAGCAATCCTGCGACACCTGCTTTACGCAACCGGGCTGATTCTGACCGGTGCGCTATGCGTCGTGGTGCTCGGCTACGTCTTGTTGCTGCGCGGCTTTCCCGATCTGAAGCCGTGGCACGAAGCCGATCTGGAGCAAGACTTCCGCGCTGACATGCAGGTCAATACACTTGCCGGGTATCTCGAAGTCGAAGCCCGCGCCTTTGCCGAATTGCATGACGAGGTGCTGGAGCAAATCGAATCGCACGATCAGTTTGCCTTCAACCGTTTTACGCGAGGCAGCTTGTCTGATCCTGAACGGCTGCAGCCGAACTGGAACCGCACATTCGAACTGAACCGAGCTGATCCGCGCGGCGGCGTCTTGCTGCTGCACGGCCTGTCTGATTCGCCCTACAGCTTACGCAGCGTCGGACAACAATTACACGAAGATGGCTGGTGGGTGCTCGGCATGCGCATGCCCGGCCATGGCACGGCGCCGGCTGCAATGCACCGCTACAAGCGAGACGACGCCCGAGCCGCGGTCCGGATCGGCGTGCGCCATCTACGGCAACAACTGCAAGAAGATGGTCCGATCATGATCGTTGGTTATTCCAATGGCGCCGCACTGGCCACTGACTATGTGCTGGCGGCGCACGATGACACCAACGTGCCTGCCATCGACGGTCTGATATTGATGTCGCCCGCCTTTGCCGTGGCGCCCATTGCAGCATTCGCCATCTGGCAGGCTCGCGTTGGCGATCTGCTCGGGATCGACAAGCTTGCCTGGCAAATTCTGACACCGGAGTTCGACCCGTACAAATACAATTCCTTTGCGATCCGCTCGGGCGATCAGATCTACCGATTCACTCAGGACATAGACCGACGGTTGCTGGCGCTTCAGCAACGCAATGCCACCAACAGCTTTCCGTCGACCCTCGCATTTCAGTCTGTGTCCGATGCAACAGTGCCGCCGTCGGCCATCGCCACGCGCGTGTTGGACCGGCTCACCACCCGTGACAGCGCCCTGGTTCTCTATGACATCAACCGCCATAGCGACGCGCAACCGTTGTACGCACCCAACGTCGGTGCCTGGGTCGAGGAATTACTGGCTAACCCGACTGCTTATTCCGTGACCTTGCTGACCAACCGTATGTCCAACACAGATAAAGTCGACGCTGTGACGCGCTACACCGGCAGCAACGAAATCGTTCGACAGCCTCTCAAGCTCGCCTGGCCAACTAACGTCTTCGCGCTGTCCCACGTCGCGATTCCGTTTCCGCCGGATGACCCGGTCTATGGAATTGGTGACGACGACGGCAAACTTCTGAACATAGGTGGAATCGAATTACGTGGAGAAAC
>JBFKXV010000388.1:0-3108 GCA_041637935.1 Burkholderiales bacterium
GCAGCTACCAGCAGGTTCCGATCGGCATTACTGTCGAGGGCGCCAACATCCTGACGCGTACCATGATGATTTTCGGTCAGGGCGCAATACGTTGTCACCCGTACGTGCTGAAGGAGATTGCGGCGGCGGCAGATAGCGATCCGGTAAAGGCATCGGATGAGTTCGACAAGGCAGTTTGGGGCCATGCCGGCTTCGTCGTCAGCAACCTGGCGCGTGCTTTGTTCGGCGGCTTGACCGGGGCCAGGTTAATAAGCGTTCCGGGCGCACCTGACCTGAAGTCCTACTATCAGCAGCTGACCCGACTGTGCGCCGGTTTTGCGTTTGCGGCCGATGTTTCGATGCTGGTGCTCGGCGGCAATCTCAAACGCAAGGAGAAGCTTTCCGGGAGGCTGGGGGACATTCTGAGCCAGTTGTATCTCGCATCTGCTGTTCTGAAGCGGTTCGAAGACGAGGGGCGGCAGAAGGCTGATCTGCCGCTCGTGCATTGGGCGTTGCAGGATGCCTTGCACGGTATTCAGGAAGCGTTCTATGGCGTGTTCGAGAACTTCCCGAACCGCGCGGTTGCGTCAGTGATGCGGCTGGTCGTGTTCCCGTGGGGCCGCGCATTCGCGGCACCGCAAGACCGGCTCGGTACCGAAATCGCGCGTCTGATGATGCAGCCCTCCGAGGCGCGTGACCGGTTGACCAGCAACACTTTTGTCTGGCGCAGGGAAGACGATCCGGTCGGTTGCCTCGAGTTGGCGCTCGACGCCGTTGAGGACGGCGAGGCAGCAGAGGTGAAACTGCGCGCACTGGTCAAGGCCGGCACGGTCGAAGGCTACACCGAAAGCGAGCAACTCGACCGGGCAGTAGAGTCGGGAGAGTTTGCCGCTGACGAGGCGGCCGCGTTGCGCCGCTTCTGGGCGCTTCGCCGGCGCTGCATCATGGTCGATGATTTCCCGCATGACGTCGGCCGTAATGAACGACAGGAGACGGCCACGCAACATACAGAAGTCGCTGCACTGGATGGCACCTATAGCGGCTAGGACGGAATCGATCAAGCGGCTCTGGAGATCCTCCGGCCAGGCGCCCGGAGCAGGGCTGGCGCGTGCCCGATCCGGACCGGGCACTGATGAAAAGCGCCGCGACAGGAAGATCAGCGGACGCATGGCGAATCAACTCGATGTCATCGCCCCGGACGCGGCTCGCACATTGGACGGCCTTTTCGCAGCACGGGTGCAAAGATCAATCGATTCCGTCGCGTATATCAACTTCGACGAGACGTCCCACTCGTGGAAAGAATACACCTGGGGTGACATGGAGCAACTGGTGGCCCGTTGGCAGGCCGCACTGGCCCGTGAAGATCTCGAACCGGGCGATCGCGTTGCAATCATGATGCGTAATTCGATCTGGTGGATTGCCTTTGATCAGGCGGCAATCGGTCTGGGCCTGGTAACGGTCCCGCTGTATACCTCGGACCGCGCGGAGAACACTGCCTATATCGTTCAGGATTCGGGTGCCAAAGTGCTGTTCTTTGAGCAGCAGGAGACGTGGGACGGGCTCGCTCAGGTCATGCCGAAGCTGGGCGGATTGGTTCGTGCCGTTTGCCTCAAGCCGTTGCGCGAGGGCGACCATGATCCGCGGCTGGTCAGCGCCGACGATTGGGCCGCCGACAATGGCGGGGAAGTCAGGCACATCAATAGCGACGGTGGCAGGCTGGCCAGCATAATCTATACATCGGGCACCACCGGCCGTCCCAAAGGCGTCATGCTGTCGCACACCAACATGCTGGAGAACGCTTACGCGACGGCGCAATGTTTCCCGGCTTACACCAATGACCTGTTTCTTTCGTTTTTGCCGCTGTCGCACGCGCTCGAGCGTACCTGCGGCTATTACGCTACCGTCATGGCAGGAGCACGGGTTGCTTTTGCGCGCTCGGTGCAACACCTCGCCCAAGACCTGCTGGCGATACGGCCGACTGTGCTGATCTCTGTGCCGCGCGTATATGAACGTGTTCATGCCGCGATCAAGCACAAGCTGCACAATGGCCCGGTGTTTCGCCGTAAGTTGTTTGATTTTGCCACCGATGTTGGCTGGGCCCGTTTTGAATATCAGCAAAAGCGCGGGCCGTGGCGATTGAGCTTCCTGCTATGGCCGATTCTGCAGCGGCTGGTTGCGGCGAAAGTCATGGCGCGACTGGGCGGCCGTCTGCGGGCCGCGACTTGCGGCGGCGCCGCTTTATCGCCGGAAATTGCCAGGTTGTTCATCGGCCTTGGCCTGCCGGTGGTGCAGGGCTATGGACTCACCGAAACCAGCCCGGTGGTGAGTACCAATCGCATCGACGACAACGTGCCGGCCAGCATCGGCAAGCCGATTCCCGGGGTCAAGGTAAAGATTGGTGAGAATGGTGCTTTGCTGGTAAAAGGGACCAATGTCATGCTCGGCTACTGGAACAATCCTGATGCGACACGTGACATG
Source organism: Burkholderiales bacterium (assembly GCA_041637935.1). Classification (GTDB taxonomy): domain Bacteria; phylum Pseudomonadota; class Gammaproteobacteria; order Burkholderiales; family Eutrophovitaceae; genus SG8-40. The sequence goes on from JBFKXV010000388.1 coordinate 2,458, forward strand.
TTCACCGAAGATGGCTGGCTCGACACGGGTGATACTGCGCGCATGGATGGCGACGGTCGTTTGTATATCACCGGGCGACTGAAGGAAATCATTGTCATGTCCAACGGCGAAAACGTACCGCCTGTCGACATCGAAATGGCAATCCAGCGTGATCCTTTGTTCGAGCAAGTGATGCTGCTGGGAGAACGAAAGCCGTATCTGGCGGTTTTTGTCGTGCTCAATCCAGAGCAATGGGCAAAAGTGGCCGCCGAGCACGGGCTGGATGCGCAATCCTCATCCGCATTACAGACTGACCAGGTTGAGGAAATTGTGCTTGAACGCGTCAGCGCCCGGATTCACGCGTTTCCCGGCTACGCACAAGTGCGGCGTGCCGCGGTCATTGCGGAGCCCTGGACGATCGAAAATGGTTTGCTTACACCGACGATGAAAGTGAAACGCGACATGGTGATTGAGACCTACCAGGCCGATTATCAACGGATTTACCCGGGTTATTAATCGCATGGGACAGGCTGAACAAAGTGCCGTTGTGGTACTCCCGGAGGGTAAAGAGCCGACGCTGCGGGTAGTGCCGATGCCTTCCGATGCCAATTACAGCGGCGATATCTTCGGCGGCTGGATCATGTCGCAGGTCGATGTTGCCGGCAGTATCCC
>JBFKXV010000389.1:0-3096 GCA_041637935.1 Burkholderiales bacterium
CCTACAACGTCGGCGCAGATGCACTTTTGCTCAACTACAAGACTGTGCGGTTGCGTTTCGTTCCAGACGAGTCAAGCAGACGCATCGAGATTTTGTCCGAACCGGCACTGCCAGACGTGAGTATCATCAACAATCTCGCCCTCGGGACGGGGCATTGCGACTACTGGCCGCACACGCCGACGCAGGACGCGAACACACTGGCGTTCACCGGAGTGTTTCCGTCCGGCTGCGGCGAAAAATCGCGCTACTACAGCCTACTGGAACCAGATGAGTATTTCTCCGCAGTTTTCCGGCAACTTTGGGCCGAACTTGGTGGCACGCTATCCGGATCTGTCCAGGCCGGCACGGTGCCACGCGATGCCAGGCTGATCGCCACGCACGAGTCCGCCTCACTGGCTGAAGTCGTGCGCGAAACGAACAAGTTCAGTAACAACGTGATGGCGCGTCATCTGTTCTTGACCTTGGGAAGCGAGCAGGGTTATCCGTTGACCACCAGCAAAGCACGAACGGTTTTGAACGAGTGGCTGACCGACCGAAGTTTCAATTTTTCGGGGCTCAAAATCGACAATGGTTCCGGGCTATCGCGTTCCAGCCGCCTCACGCCACGGCAGTTGGGCAATGTGCTGATCGAGGCATGGAGAAGCCCGCTGATGCCCGAGTTGGTTGCCTCGCTACCATTGGTGGCAGTTGACGGGACAATGAAAAAAAGACTCGATGAATCGGCGGTGGCCGGTCAGGCACACGTTAAAACCGGCTATCTGGAAGGGGTCCGGGCGATAGCCGGCTATGTCAATAACGTGCAGGGACAAACCCTGTCAGTCGTATTCTTCGTCAATCACGAACGCTCACGCTACGCGGGCCGGGCTCTGGACGCACTTCTTGAATGGGCGCACGACGCATCCGACGAGTCAAGCGCTCTCCGCGGCGACGCCAGCCGCTAACCATATGCGATAATTTCGCGAGCCGCTCTCGCGCACTCATCATTCTGACTCATGCCCGATCTCGACGTCGTCATTCTCGCTGCCGGAAAAGGCACGAGAATGCACTCCGACATACCCAAAGTGATGCATCCGCTGGCGGGCAGGCCGATGCTCGCGCACGTCATTGCCACGGCGCGATCGCTGTCCACGCGCCGCATCGTCGTTGTCTACGGTCACGGTGGCGAGACAGTGCGGGATCATTTCAAGGCAAACGATATCGAGTTCGTCTGCCAGGAACCGCAACTGGGCACAGGCCATGCGGTTCAACAAGCGTTGCCGGTGCTCGAAGCCAATACGACGCTGGTTCTTTACGGCGATGTTCCGCTGATCAGCGCTGCAACTCTGCAGCGTTTACTTGCCACCAAAGCCGATCTCGCGCTGCTTACGGTGGAGCTTGCCGATCCACGCGGCTACGGACGCATCGTTCGCGATCGCGGCGGAAAAGTCACCCGCATCGTCGAGGAAATGGACGCCTCTGCAAAGCAGCGCACGATTCACGAAGTGAATACCGGACTGCTGGCGGCAGTTACCGCAGATCTGAAACGATGGCTGTCGGAAATCGGCAATAACAATGCACAAGGTGAGTTCTACCTGACAGACATCGTTGCCAGCGCGGTGCGTGACAAGGCGAACGTCGCCACCGCCTCACCGGACAACGAGTTTGAGGTACTCGGCGTGAACAGCACGGCGCAGCTGGCGCGCGTCGAGCGCATTCACCAGTGGGAGCTGGCGCACCAGCTCATGGCGCAAGGCGTGACAGTGGTGGATCCGGCGCGGATCGATGTGCGCGGAAGCCTGTCCTGCGGTCGTGACGTCACAATCGACATCGGCTGCGTATTTGAAGGCAACGTCGTGCTCGGCGACAAGGTTTCTGTGGGACCCTATTGCGTCATCCGCGAATGCCACATTGGGCCGGGCAGCCAGATCCTTCCATACTCGCACATTGACGATGCTGTGATGGGCGACGACTGCCGCATTGGCCCGTTTGCGCGTTTGCGGCCCGGAACACAGCTTGCCAGAGAGGTGCGCGTTGGCAATTTTGTCGAAGTGAAAGCCACCAAAATGGGTGATGCGTCCAAGGCAAACCATCTTTCCTATCTCGGCGATAGCAGCGTCGGCTCGCGTGTCAATATTGGCGCCGGCACCATCACCTGCAATTACGATGGCGCCAACAAACATCATACGGTCATCGGCGATGACGTGTTCATCGGCTCTGATACCCAGCTGGTTGCGCCGGTAACGATCGGTGCCAATAGCACTATCGGGGCGGGCAGCACCATCACCAAAGACACACCCCAAGACGAATTGACCCTGTCACGCAGCAAGCAGGTCACCGTCCCGGGATGGAAACGTCCGGTGAAAGGAAAATCATAACCGTCTGCTCAGCAAATCCCGTGTCGCCGATCTGGCCGGCACATATAAATTCAATGATTGATCGGGTCTCGGATCGATGTGTGGAATCGTAGGCGCCGTTGCCGGGCGTGATGTCGTGCCGGTATTGCTCGAGGGTTTGCGAAAACTCGAGTATCGCGGCTATGACTCGGCGGGCCTTGCGGTGATCAATGATGGGCTGCAACGGGTGCGTAGCGTGGGGCGGGTGTCAGCTCTTGCCGACATGGCGCAGCGCGCTGAAACCTCTGGCAATTTGGGTATCGCCCATACCCGCTGGGCAACACATGGCGTGCCTAACGAACGCAACGCGCATCCCCATGTCAGCCACGATGGTCTGGCCATCGTACACAACGGTATCATTGAGAATTACGAAAGTATCAGGGCGCGGCTGCTCGAAGCCGGCTATGCGTTCGACTCCGACACCGACACCGAAGTGGTCGCGCATCTGGTGCATTTCCATCTGCGTACCGCGCCGCGCCTGTTTGACGCCGTGCAACGCGCAGTGGGCGAGCTCGAAGGCGCCTTCGCGATCGCCGTGCTCTCAGAGCAGATGCCGGACAGGCTAGTGGTGGCTCGACAGGGTGCGCCACTTTTGCTCGGGCTCGGAGACGGCGAGCATTTCTGCGCTAGCGATGCCTCAGCCTTGTTGCAGGTCACCAAGCGCATGGTCTACCTCGAAGAAGGTGATGTCGTCGAGTTGCGCCGTGATGGCTATCGCATCGCC
>JBFKXV010000390.1:0-3096 GCA_041637935.1 Burkholderiales bacterium
GATGCCGATTCGCAGATTCACGCCAGCCCCGGCGTGCACGTCATTCCAATGATCGAGCATGCCGGCCATCTGAGCCCGATACTGCACACGCTGCCGCTGCAGCTACTCGCCTACCACGCTGCACTGGCCAAGGGTACCGACGTGGACAAACCGAGGAACCTCGCCAAATCCGTCACGGTCGAATAGGTTTTGGCAGTATGTCGCGGCAAGCGGGTCCGAGAGCCTGGAAGTTGGAATAATGAGACCCGGCCAAGAAAATAAAGGAGGAAACAGCATGTCTCGTTTCACGCACAAACTGATCGGTGTCGCTGTTGCTGTGTCACTGTGTCTCGGCGGGTCGGCGGCACTGGCTAATTTAGGCGACACCGATGAGGATCCGGCCGTTGATGATCCCGGCTTTTCTCAGGGCCGGGCCGCCATCGAGGCGCAACAATGGAGCAAGGCAATCGACGTACTGAAAAAAACCGCCAATATCTATCCTGACAGCGCCGATACGCATAACTTTCTCGGCTACGCCTACCGCCAGGCGGGTGATCTCGAAGCTGCTTTCCGGCACTATCAGCGCGCGCTCGAAATCAACCCGACGCACAAACATGCACATGAGTATCTGGGTGAGGCGTATTTGATGAAAAATGATCTGGCGGGGGCCGAGCAACATCTGGCAGAACTGGCGAAAATCTGCACGCCGATTCCGTGCGAGGAGTACAAGGAGCTGAAGCGAGCCGTCGACGCGTTCAAGACGCAGTAGGCCGGTTTGCACAACAACTCGATTCGCGCGGTACTGTTCGACTTTGGTGGCGTCATCACGGCCAGCCCGTTCGAGGCGTTCCACCGGTTTGAGCGGGAACGCGGCCTGCCGGCCGGGTTTCTGCAGGAAATGAATCGTACTGACCCGGACCACAACGCCTGGGCGCGTTTCGAACGAGGTGAGCTGTCCGCCGAGCATTTTGATGAGGCATTTGCCTCTGAATCACGCGCCGCAGGACATGAATTGCGCGGTCTCGAAGTGGTTGCCCTCGTTTACGGCGCGATCAGACCGCGCATGATCCGCGCGGTCGAGCGCTGCCGCGAAAAATTCATCACTGCCTGCCTGACCAACAACTTCCAACGTGGTTCGGCAGACAAGATTGCGCCATGCGCTGCAATGCCACGGGAATGGGAAAGTGTGCTGGCGCTGTTCGACGAGGTGATCGAGTCGTCGAAAGTCGGCCTGCGCAAACCCGAGGTGGCGTTCTTCGAACTGGCTTGCGAGAAGCTGTCGATTGAACCCCGCGAAGCAGTGTTCCTCGATGACCTTGGCCGCAATCTCAAGCCAGCACGAGCGATGGGTATGCACACCATAAAAGTAGTCGATCCTGACGCCGCGCTGGCCGAACTGGGTGCGCTATTGGACGTTGATCTTTAATTACTGGAACTTTAAATATCGCCGCGCCTGCACACTGCACTCTAGCGACTGGCACTGCGACAACTAAACGGCGAGGGTCAAACCCGGTCGCGTCCCCCGGCACCACCCGCCTGGTCACTGTCAACACGGCGCGGTTTGCGCGGTGCGCCGCTAAAAAGCGCGTCATAGACCGGGCGCGGCAAACGACGCATTAACCATGCAACCAGCGCCATTTGCCACGGCAACACATGGAATCGCTTGCCGCGGCTGATCGCACCGGCGATGTCAGCTGCTGCCCGATCGGCGCGCATCAGGAACGGCATCCGATAGGGATTACCGATCGTCATCGGTGTGTCGACGTAACCCGGGCAGACGGTCACAACCGTGACGCCGTCGTTCCTGAGCTCCACACGCAGGCTCTCAAGATAGGTAATGGCAGCAGATTTTGACGCGCAATAGGCCGACGCACCGGGTAGACCGCGAAATCCGGCGACGCTCGCAATTCCAGCCAGGGTGCCGCGCCTTGCGCTACGCATAACATCGATAAACGGCCGGAATGTCAGCATCATTCCGGTCAGGTTGGTGGCCACTATTTCCTCGAATACGGCGGAGTCGAGGGGATCCGCCGTCGACGTTCCAGCAGAGACGCCGGCGTTGGCAATGACAATGTCCGGGCAGCCCTCGCGTTCAATGAAGTCGAGCGCTGCCGAACTCAGCGCCGTCGCATCGCGCACATCGAGAGGGTAGCAATAGCAATGTGTTGGTAACGACGCCGCGAGTGTCTCGAGCAGATCAGCGCGCCGTGCGATCAGCGCCAGAGTCGCACCGCGCTGTGCATATTCCGCCGCCAGAGCGCGACCGAGCCCGCTCGATGCGCCGGTGATGACAACACGTCCCGGTGCGTTCATGGTGCAGTGCGACCTCGCGCGGACAGGGCCATTTCGAGCAGTCCGTCCAGCACGTGCGCCACGCGCGACGCATTGCCGATCATCTCGCCTGTCGTGACATAGCGTCCATCGAAGACGATCGACGGGGTAGCACGAATGTCATAGGCAATGGTTGCATCACGCGCCTGCTGCGTAGCGATCTTGGTGGCGTCGGAATCGAGCTCTAATTCAAACGCAAGCGGATCAACACCGTATTCAGCGACCCAGCGGATTTGTTCACTGCGTGAGGAAAGTGCGCGGCTTTGCTCATGTATCGCGATATAGGCGCGATGATGCAGTTGTGACAGTGCGCCAACCGAATGCAGCGCGAAAAAAAAATCGCTCAACGGTATCCAGGCACTGCTGCGCAGCGCCGGGATCAATCTGAAATCGATCTGGCTTGCCCGGCGCTCGACCCAACCGCGCAACACCGGCTCCAGCAGGTAGCAGGCCTGGCAACCGTAAAAGAAGAACTCAATGACTTCGACCCGCTGACCCGGATTGACCGCCTGCGGGTCGATAGTGACGTAGTCTCGACCCTCGACCAGCCGGGCACCAGCAAAAGCCGGCAAGCTAACCAGACACAACACTAACGCTGCGATCCGCCATTTCATAGCGGAAACGTCATCGCAGAATTCTCATCCCGCACCGCTAATGCAATCAGCTAATGCAATCAGCGCTCCATCTCAATCAGGGTATTCAGCACGTAGACAAAGCGCTGCTCGTCGACGCCGCGCCCGTCCGGCCGCAACGTCATGCCCGGTCCGGTCAGGTACTTGCCGTTCA
>JBFKXV010000391.1:0-3073 GCA_041637935.1 Burkholderiales bacterium
CCATTTCAAAGGCAGTGGTCACATACTGAGATTCATCGAATTCATGGACGTTGGCCATACCAATGGCTGGCAGATGTCGCACGTGGTTCCGTCACGAGAACTTGCCGAGCGGATTAATGCTGTGTTTCCGATTGAACCGGTACAACCCAATTACCTTGGCGAGGTGGCACAGCGTTGGCGCTACAAGGATGGTAGCGGCGAGATCGGATTCATTTCGTCAGTAACCCAGGCATTCTGCCGCGATTGCACGCGTGCTCGTTTGTCCGCCGAGGGTTCCGTCTACACCTGCCTGTTCGCGACACGCGGCACCGACCTGCGTTCATTGCTGCGCAATGGTGCTTCGGATGAGCAGATATCGGAAGTGATTGGCAACATCTGGCGCACGCGAACCGACAACTACTCCGAGGTGCGCACCGCGTCAACGGCAAACCTGAGAAAGGTAGAGATGTCTTACATCGGTGGCTGAGGTCCCGCCGGCACGTCAAGGCCTCAGGCCCTGGACTCACTGATTAACCAGCAACATCGACAAGCCGTCCCAAATATACATGTCCTCGTCCAAATCGCTACGCGAGTTGTCCTGCGCGGACGACTATGATCCGAACTCAATGCCGGTATCGAAAGCGCGCGAGTATATTCGCGCCGTGCTCGAACCGGTCACCACCTTCGAGCGTCTGCACATTCGGCAAGCGCTCGGACGTGTCCTGGCGGCCGACGTCATCTCGCCGGTCGACGTGCCGGGACACGACAATTCCGCGATGGATGGTTACGCGGTGCGTTTTGCAGATCTCAAACCTGACGCCGAAGCGAACCTCAAACTCATCGGCACGGCATTCGCCGGTAAGCCATTTGACGGAAAAGTCAGCACCGGTGAAACGGTGCGCATCATGACCGGCGCGGTTATACCGCAAGGCGCCGACACGGTCATCATGCAGGAACGCGCCAAAGCCAGTGGCGACAACGTGTCGGTAACGGCGGTGCCAAAAGCCGGGACCAATACGCACAAGGCCGGCGAGGACCTGAAAAAAGGCGAGCCCGCGCTGAACAAGGGGCAACTGGTCCGACCCGCCGAACTCGGTCTGATGGCATCGTTGGGCATCGGCGAAGTCTCCGTGTACCGCAGACTGCGCGTCGCCTTTTTCTCCACTGGCGATGAACTGGTCAGCATCGGCCAGCCGCTCGGTCCCGGTCAAATCTATGACAGCAACCGGTACACGTTGTACGGCATGCTGACACGCGCCGGTTGCGAGCTTCTCGACATGGGTGTGATTCGTGACACGCCCGAAGCAATTGAAAAAGCGTTTGCCGAAGCCTCCGAAGCGGCTGATGTCATCATCACCAGCGGCGGCGTGTCGGTTGGTGAGGCGGACTATGTCAAGCAGATTCTCGACCGGCTGGGCGAAGTGCTGTTCTGGAAAATCGCCATGAAACCGGGACGACCGATGGCATACGGCAAAATTGGCGGTGCACACTTTTTCGGGCTGCCGGGTAATCCGGTGGCGGTGATGGTGACTTTCTACCAGTTCGTGCGGGACGCACTGGCCGTGTTGCAGGGCCAAACAACGATCAAGCCGCTGCCAACCCTGAAAGCGCGCTGTACGGCACCAATCAAGAAGGCGCCCGGGCGCACCGAATTCCAGCGCGGCATCCTGTCGCGCGGCGAAGACGGCGAATGGACCGTTAAGCCAACCGGCGATCAGGGATCCGGCATCCTCTCCTCAATGAGTCAGGCACATTGCTTTATCGTGCTGCCGACCGAGACCGGCCGGCTCGACGCCGGTGCTATCGTCGAGGTACAGCCGCTGGAAGGACTCATCTAGCCGATTGATCGGAAACCACGCGGCGCGCCGATAGCGGCGCGGGCGCGCCTCGAGTGTTGCAGGGCTGGCTAATTTATTGGATTAGAGAACGGTTCGATTTTATGACCGGCGCTCGCGGTTACGCCGATCGGAGAAATCGATCTCGGTTTGCTCGCGTCGCCGATCGGCTGCAGCCATGCGACGGTAGTTGCCGTCCGGGACTTTGATATCGCGCTGCAGTTCACCGGCACCATCGAACACACGAACTTCGCACGGTTGATGGTAATCGGCCCATGCCAGTGCGAATGAGATCGCCTGGCCCTTGGTCGGAAACAGGAATGGTTGCTCGTCCGGATAGAGTTCAACGCTCCAGTCCTTCGAACGCCATGGGAAGACTCTGACGATTTCCCGGTAGTTGGCAGGAAACACTTTCACCATGACCGGAATCCTCCATACAGGTTTAGCCAGACCGGAAGAGCATGGAACAAGCGAGCCGGTGCTGTTGCGACACTGCTATCGAGGTTTTTGCAACACATTCTGACCCTTGCGACGCCGCTGGCACGTCGCGCTGCGCTGGTGTGGCTGCCACTGTCGACGTTGCGTATCGAACGATCGACGGGATTGTCTGTTTGTAATCGTTTTATGGACGCCGGCATCAGCCTCGTCCCCCCTCTACACCCACTGTACTTCGTCAAGCAACAGCAACTGCGAAATTCGTACCAGCCAATACCGCCCGCCCGCATGAAAAAATGCTCGTTATTTCAGGGCGCTAGACTTTGGCACTCGAAATTGATGTTGATGATCCTGCGACAGTTGACGAAGTCCCAACACCTCGTTGCTCAAATGAAAAACACAATTTAAGCAAGTCATGTTTGAACCGCATCGATGTGTCGCGATCCACAACGAACCCGGCGGTTGCAGCATTGACTCGCATCGTCGCAATAAATACTGGCGCAGTAACGATTGGCGTGGGAATAAGCGCATTGAGCAGCACTCGCCGCTGTTATTTGCGCTGTCCGTGACGCTTGCATCGCGCCAGCGCGGCGGCTGGCGGCAGCAGGCGGCCGCCGCAGTAATGATCAGCGCGGCAAAATGCGCGTGCCGCTGTTGCCGGCTAATGCAGTCTGGAGATGCGGCGGATCGGTAATGATCCCCTCGTCGCCACCGCCTTCGAGGAAATCGATCACAGCACGAATCTTCGGGCCCATGCTGCCCTTGTCGAATTGATCCGCCTGGTACAGTTTTTTCGTTTCTTCCAGGGTGAGCCGATCGAGCCA
>JBFKXV010000392.1:0-3066 GCA_041637935.1 Burkholderiales bacterium
CGCGGCGATCGGCTCAAAGAATCGGATCAGACCTTCTCCGGGCTGGTATGGACTGGCGAAAAAAGTATCCAGCTCGGGCTGGCCGATTCGCTCGGAAGTGTCGCCTACGTCGCCCGGGAAGTGGTACAAGCCGAGAAGATCGTCAATTACAGCCGCCGTGAAAGTCTTGTCGAGCGGGTTGCACGCCGTTTTGGTGCATCGATCGGTGAGGTCTTTTTGCGCGAGATGGGCCTGGAGCTGCGCTGATCGCTGGATTCAGGCGCGTGCGCCAACCCACGGCACTGATTCTGGTCTCAAGGTATAGCGACGTTTTCTTCGCGCAGCATGGCGCATAAAGCGATCAAAGGAAGCCCGATCAGCGCGGTCGGATCAGTACCTTCGATTGCGTCCAGCAGCGCAATGCCCAAGCTTTCCGCTTTGGCACTGCCGGCGCAATCCACGGCCGCCTCCTGCCGCAGATAACGCTCGATTTCGGCATTGGAGATGCGCCGGTAACGTACCGTGGTGGGCACGACCCGGGTTTGCTCGCGACCGGTGGACGAATTAAGTAAAGTCACGGCGGTGCTGAATAGCGCTTGTTTTCCGCTGGCCCAGGCCAATTGTTCCGTCGCGCCCTGGAGATTGCCCGGTTTGTCGAGCCGTCGCCCATCGCATTCGGCCACCTGATCGGATCCGATGATTAACGCAGTCGGGTGTCGGGCGGCGACCGCGTGTGCCTTAAGGCGGGACAAACGGGCGGCACATTCGGCACCCGCTTCACCGACTTGCGGCGTTTCATCGACCCGTGGAGCGGCCGTTTCAAACGGCATTTGCAGGCGTTTGAGCAATGTTCTCCGGTACTGTGAAGTAGACGCCAGAACGAGCTGCGGCGATGATGGTTTTTCGTTGGGTTGGTTTTCCAACATTTTGTTTTGACAGGGTTGTTCAAAGTTAATATTATGCGCGCCTTATGCCGGGATGGCCCGTCGTCGACAGCGTCCAATTCGCCAAGCAACACGCGGCGAAACAGTGTTCGGTTGCTATGTCCGAGTTTAAACGTCTGGCACAGGTGGTGCTCGGCGACGAGGGTGAATTCGAGGTCGGTCTTGAAGGATTTGAGGATTCAGAAGGCCGGCCTTGTTTGAATTTGCACGTTGCGGGCAGCTTGACGGTGACCTGTCAGCGTTGCCTGGAACCGTTAGTGTTGGGGATTGCGTCAGATCGTCGTTTCGTGCTCGCCGAGCGGGAACAGGACCTCATCGATCTGGGCGATGAGGCAGACGATGTCGATTCACTGCTGGCTGACAGCAAACTGGATGCGCTGGCGTTGGCGGAAGACGAGATCTTGCTACAAATTCCGATGGCGCCGATGCACGAAGAAAACGCATGTGTCCAGCCGAGTTGGTCGAGTAATGCGGAACGTGAAGGCTCAGCATTCAGCGTGCTGGGAACATTGACGAATACGAAAGATGGATGATCTAGGAGTTACACGATGGCAGTTCAGCAAAGCAAAAAGTCACCGTCACGACGCAACATGCGTCGATCACATGATTTCTTGACCAATCCACCGCTGGCGGTGGAACCGACGACTGGTGAGACCCATCTGCGCCACCACGTCAGCCCCAGTGGATATTACCGCGGCAAGAAAGTCGTCAAGAGCAGCGACACTTGATACCGTGTTGCCGGCTGGCACTCGCGTCCGGCTCGCAAGCTCTGTCCTGTGCATTTTCCCGGGCAGCCATTGAACGGCAGCAAAGCAAGGCTGCGTCTGCTATCTTCCGCACATGGCGATCACCATAGCGCTTGACTGCATGGGCGGCGACCATGGCGTCAAAGTCACGGTGCCCGCGGCGATCGACTTTCTCAAGCGCGAGGACGACGTTTCGATCATCCTCGTTGGTCTGCACGACCAAATCGAACGTGAATTGCGCCGCCACGGTGCGGGTGAATCGGATCGACTCAGCGTCAAGGCGGCAAGCGAAGTGGTGGCGATGGATGAGCTACCCGCCCACGCGCTGCGAGGGAAGCGCAATTCGTCAATGCGTGTTGCTGTCAATTTGGTCAAGGATGGCGTTGCCGACGCCTGTGTCAGTGCTGGCAATACCGGCGCCTTGATGGCGATCTCGCGCTTCGTGCTGAAAATGCTGCCCGGAATTGAGCGACCCGCCATTGCCTCGTTTCTACCGACCGTCAACGACCGCGTTTGCATGCTCGATCTCGGCGCCAACGTCAATTGCACGGCGGAACACCTGGTGCAGTTTGCAGTGATGGGCAGTTGCCTGGTCAGCGCGCTGGAGCACATCGAGCGCCCCAGTATCGGGCTGCTCAACATCGGCGAGGAGCAGATCAAGGGAAATGAGGTCGTCAAGGACGCATCTGAACTGCTGCGCGCAAGCGATCTGAACTTTCACGGCAACATTGAAGGCAGCGACATTTATATGGGGCCAACTGACGTGATTGTCTGCGACGGTTTTGTCGGGAACGTCGCACTGAAAACGTCCGAGGGTCTGGCACAGATGTTGGCCCAGTATCTGCGCGAGGAATTCGGTCGCAACCTGTTTACCCGGTTGTGCGGGCTGCTTGCGCTGCCGGTCATCAATAGTTTCCGCAATCGAGTTGACCACCGGCGTTATAACGGCGCGAGCCTGCTTGGATTACGCGGCATCGTGGTCAAAAGCCACGGTGCGGCCGACGCGTATGCTTTCGGGTTTGCGATTAGACGCGCCTACAACGCGGCAAAACGCGGCATGCTTGCGAGCATCGAAGACAAGATCAACGCAATTCAGCAGAAGGCGGCTTGATGTACTCAAGAATCGCCGGTACCGGCAGCTATCTGCCGGCGAAAGTCCTGACTAACCACGACCTGGCGAAGATGGTTGACACGTCAGATGAGTGGATTGTCGCGCGCACTGGTATTCGCGAGCGGCACGTCGCCGCTGAAAACGAAGTGGCGAGTGACCTGTCGCTTGCGGCGGCGCAGCGTGCGATTGCCAATTCGGATTTGGCTCCGGCTGACATTGACCTCATTATCGTGGCAACCACGACACCTGACATGGTGTTCCCGAGCACAGCGTGCATCCTGCAGTC
>JBFKXV010000393.1:0-3062 GCA_041637935.1 Burkholderiales bacterium
CTCCTGCTGCATCTTCTCGAGCTTGGCTTTGAAGTCGTCCATATCCAGCCAGATCTCCGGCTTGGCTTTTGTGTCTCCGGTCTCCGATCCGGGGGTAAAGCCTTCGAGCGGCAACTTGCTCATAAAGGCGACGATTTCTGCATTGCGGGCAAATACTTCAGCGTTATACGGCTTCTTGCCTTTCACCATCGCCGCCATCGAGCCGAAGTTCCAGCCGATGACTCTGAATACGCCTTGCCGGTATTTGATGGCATCCTCCGGCTTCTGGGCCATTGCGTATTGCGTGGACGACACAAACAGGACCGCAAACAACAGGTACAAAGCGCGCTTCATGTTCTCCTCCGGTTTCTGATATGCGACTGCAGCAATCTGATTGACTTGCGCAATGATTCTAGCATTGCACCCGCATCTCGAGTCAGCGTCTAAGAAACCACAGGATCAATGTCAATACCGCTGAGATGACCAGGCCGGTGGTGATTGGAAAGAAGAAATGAAAATCGCCGCGCTCGATGTGAATGTCGCCGGGCAGCCGCCCCAGCCCCAGCCGCGACAGCCACGGCCACAGCAGGCCCACCGCCACCAGCACCAATCCAATACCAATTAGCCAACGTGACATCTCGTTCTGCCTTTCATCACACGTTGTTTGAGCGCGTCGCCGGCGATGTATCGGTGACGCCGATCATGTTTTGGAACCAGTTGGTGTTTTCGAAGCGATGCCCGGCTCGACGTGCTGAGCAATCGCCCATGCGACATGCTCCCGTACCAGCGCCGACGGATGGTCGGCGCGGGATCGAAGCGCTTCGACGACCTCCGTAGAACCAGCCGCATTGCCGAGTGCACACGCAATGTTTCTCAGCCAACGTTCATATCCGATGCGCCGGATCGCACTGCCTCGCGTGTTGCGGTCGAAGTCCTGTTCGTCCCACGCGAAAAGCTTGACCAAATCGGACGAGTCCAGCTCATGGCGTACGGAAAAGTCAGGCAGTGTCGCTCTCTGGGCAAAACGATTCCACGGACAAACCATCTGACAGTCATCACAGCCGTAGATGCGATTGCCGATCAGTGGCCGCAATTCGAGCGGAATGGATCCCTTGTGCTCGATAGTCAGATAGGAAATGCAGCGTCTTGCATCGAGCTTGTACGGCGCGACAATCGCCTGTGTCGGACAGATATCGATGCAGCGCGTGCAATTTCCGCAGTGCTCGCCTTGCGGCTGATCGACCGGCAGATCGAGATCAGTGTAGATTTCTCCCAGGAAGAACCAGGATCCGGCGTCGCGATTGAGTAGCAGAGTGTGCTTTCCACGCCAGCCGAGACCGGCCTTCACCGCCAGCTCGACTTCCATGACCGGCGCGCTGTCGGTAAAGACACGGTAACCAAAATCCCCCACGGCATCGCGAATCTTTTGTGCCAGGGCCTCGAGCCGGTTGCGCAAAACCTTGTGATAGTCGCGGCCCAGTGCATAGCGCGCGACATAGGCACGTTGTGTGTCATCGAGAACATTCTGAGCCGGCGTCACGTCATCTGGCAGGTAATTCATCCGTACGCTGATAACACGTCTGGTGCCGGGCACGAGTTCTGACGGACGTGTGCGCTTTGTTCCATGTCTCGCCATAAACGACATGTCGCCATGCCAACCTCGATCCAACCAGTCGCGTAACCGCGGTTCCGCATCAGACAAATCGCAATCGGCGATTCCAACTTGCTCGAAACCAAGCTCACGCGCCCAGGTTTCGATGCTTGTTCGCAGTCGCGAAACGGCTTGCCCGGTCATTTCACGGCGCAACGCCATTCGACCCACTGAGGGGCGTCTTTTGCAAAGATGTCGCCAAGCATGCGCATTTCTCCGTGCCGCATCAAAAAGAACTCTGCTGGGGAAACGCCTGCGCGAGCAAGTGACTCAGCCAGTTTGGCCGGCGGTTCGTCGAGCGGCTCATCAGTGAGGCGAAATGTTCCCCAGTGCATGCCGACCGAATAGCGGGCGCGCAAATCCAGATGCGCCTGTACCGCTTCATCGGTATTAACATGCATCGTCTTCATGAACCAGCGCGGTTCATATGAGCCAACCGGAATCATCGCCAGATCGAATCCACCGAATTGCTCTCCAAGATCGGCAAGATCCTGCGAATAGCCGAAATCACCACCGAACAAGATGCGGCGGTGTTGATGCTCAATAACCCAGCCGCCCCACAACGTCCGATTGCGATCCCACGGAGTTCGGGCACTCCAGTGCTGCACAGGAACAAAATGAAACTGCAGACCGGAAAAGTCGACCACATCCCCCCAGTCGTGATCGGTTACGTTTTCGATGTCGTTATCGGTCGCCCAGGCGCGCAGATTCAAACCCATCAGAAAACGCGGCGGTCCGCCCTGCTGCCGGGACAACCGCTGCAGCGTTTCGCGGTCGAGGTGGTCATAATGACTGTGCGAAATCAGAACAACATCGACATGCGGCAGGTCATCAAACGACATCGGAAGTGGCGTATGACGTTTCGGCCCGGCGCTCGCCAAGGGTGACGCACGCTGTGTCAAGTGCGGATCGGTCATGATATTGAGACCGCCGATCTGTATCAGGAACGTATCGTGTCCCAGCCAGGTCCGCGTCTCAACCTCTCGATTGGTTTTCAGAAACTCGACGTCCGGGCGCAGCACCGGAAAGCCATAACCATCTTTGGGGTCCGCCGCTACCCCCTTGCGCCAGCGCTCCCACTGCCACTTCCAAAAACCGCTTTTCGGCGGATGCGGGTAGCGGTTCTTGAACCCCTGCTTCGTGTGATGTCGTTTCACAGGACTATAATCCGGGTTGCTGTAACAGCCATTTAACGCCAGTGTGCAGGCGACAACAATAATGAAAGAAAAGCGCATCCGGGATGTTTCGCTCCGCTAGTAGATTGCTGGTTATTTTGCCATCAGCAAGGACATGCCACGCGCAGTGAAGTTCATCGCCATCCATTTCATCGCAATCCATTTCATCGCAATCCATGGGGGATAGTCATCGTGAGCAGAACAAAAAAGCCTTCGGTCGGAGTCATCGGTTTGGGCTCCATGGGAATGGGTGTTGC
>JBFKXV010000394.1:0-3061 GCA_041637935.1 Burkholderiales bacterium
CACTGCTTCAAGAAACGCCGTAACCTTAATTGGCTTCGACTGGTAGCCATCGAAACCCGCCGCGAGAATCTCCTTTTTATTTTGTTCCATTGCCGACGCAGTCACCGCGACGATCGGAATGGTTCGCGTCGCCGGTTCCTGTCGCAGGCGTTTGAGCGCTTCCATGCCGCTGATGCCCGGCAGCTGGATGTCCATCAAAATAAGCTGCGGGTGTTTCTCTTTTGCGAGGCGCACCCCCTCCTCACCAGTCTCTACCTCCAGGGTCCGATATCCCTTCGCCTGCAAAATGTCACGTAGCAGCTTGCGGTTTAGCGGCTGGTCTTCAACGATAAGAATCAGTTCGCCGCCCATTGCTGTGTTCCCTCCGATTTGATCTCTTCTGGCTCGCTATGCGGCGTTGTTGCCTGCTTTGGTGGCGATAGCGGCAGTGTAAAAGTGAACGTCGCACCCTGGCCGGCAGCACTTTCAACCCAAATACGGCCGCCATGCAGTTCTACAAATCGTCTCGCCAGAGTCAATCCTAACCCTGTGCCTTCGCGCTTGCCTTCATGGTCACCACCGACCTGCTGAAATTCCTCAAAAATCGACGCCTGGTCCTCGGGCGCAATGCCAATGCCCGTGTCACTCACAGCAATCTGTGCGGCGCCGTCAACGACGGCCCCGGTGATCTCGATGCGCCCGCCATCAGGTGTGAACTTCACTGCGTTCGACAAAAGGTTGAGCAAAATCTGTCGTACTTTGCGCTCGTCAGCCTCAATTTCACCCAGCTGATCGTCAAGCGACAGATCCATGGTTAGTCCGTGGCGTGTAGCACGCTCGCGCACCAGGGTAAGCGTGCCTTCGATGGTGTTGGCAAGGTCGAAAGTTGAGGAATCCAGTTCCACCTTACCCGCTTCAATTTTCGAGAGATTGAGGATGTCGTTGATTAACGAGAGCAGATGCCGGCCCGATGAGTGGATGTCGTCGACGTACTCCACCTGCTTTTCATTCAAGTCACCAAACATCTTCTGTTGCAGAACCTCGGAGAAACCAATGACAGCGTTCAAAGGTGTGCGCAGCTCGTGCGACATGTTCGCCAAGAACTCGGATTTGTGATGACTGGCTGCCTCCAGCTCGCGGCTCTTTTGCTCGATCTCGCGGAACAGACGGGCATTCTGGATCGCCAGCGTCGATTGGGCGGCAAAGGTCTTCAGCAAATCGACAATCTCATTCGAGAATTCACCAACGCTTTTTCGGGAAACGACGAGGCTGCCAAGAATGCGCCCTTCGCGCAGCAGCGGCACGGCAAGCACGGCAAGCACGCCTTCCTGCCGTGTGGCCGATAATAGAGGCCCTGTATAGGCCCCTTCGATGCGTAAATCAGGTATTTGGACCGGCGCACGGGTGGTTGCCGCGCGCCCCGTGGCACCATCGTCAAATCGCAAGGGCTTGGCCCGCAGGGTCTCAACCAGCTCGGCGGAGTAACCGTAGGCGGCACGCATATGAAACTCTTCACTCGCTTCATCATATTCGTAGACCACTCCACCATCTGCTGTTGACAGGCCGACCGCCCGGGTGACAACGGCCGAGAGCACTTTCTGGAGATCAAGCGTCGAGCTCACCGCCTGACCAACTTCGGACAACGAGCGCAGCTGCGCCACCGAACGCGCCAGTTCATCCGTTCTGGTCTGCAGCTCGCTAAACAACTGCGTATTGTCGATGGCGATCGTTGCCTGGTCAGCAAAGGTTTTAAGAAGTTCGATTTGCTTCGGAGAGAACGGCGCCACCTTGTCCCGGCGCATGGAGATGGCACCAATCGCATTTCCTTTGCCGAGCAACGGGACGGCGAGATTCGTCCGGTAGCCCAATTTTCGCGCGTATTCCTTGCCGCCCGCGTACTCCTCATCGGACTCGGCGAGAACATCTTCAACATGAACGGGAGTTTTGTCGATGATTGCGCGGCTAAGCACGAAGTCACGGCGGAGCGGCACACGCTCATTAGCAGAAAACTCAAGGACGCGGGTTCCCTCCGCGTAATAGGCGACACGCCGGTAAACGTTACCGTCGGTTCTTACAATTACAACGTCGTTTGCGTCACAGATCCGTGCTGCATTTCTGGCCACTGCATCCAGAACAGGCTGAAGATCCATCGGTGACTGGCTGATCGCCCGCAGAATCTCGCTGGTGGCTGTTTGCTGCTCTAGTGACTCGCTGAGATCACGGTTGCGCCGCTCAAGTTCCAGACGCGCCCGTCCAAGCTCGTCGCTCATTCGATTGAGGTTACTTGCCAGCGCACCCAGCTCATCGCGATTTAATACTTCCACCGTGTTGCTAAAGTCGCCCGCCGCGATCTCCCGCATGCGGCTTTCCATCGCCTTGACCGGACCAACCAGCGAAACCGAGATTCCGTATCCGAGGCCTAGCGCCAAAGCAATGCTGACCAGCGCAAAGGCAACAACCATGTAACGGGAATGAAGGTAAGCAGTATTATTGTCCTCGACCCGCGCAACCATCTCCGCCTCGGCCCTGTTCACGAGCTCGTTCGTCAATCGCTCAAGGCGGTCCGCCAGTGGTGTGGCTTGTGTGAGCTGCAGGTCCCGCCCTTCAGTGATCCTGCCGGCGCGAATCAGTACAATCGCCTGAGTGACGATGCGAATGAATTCCTCGTAGTCACCGCGCACGCGCCCAAGCAGCTCGACCTCGTCCTGCGCCACAAACTGCAGCCGGTCCAGGTCGTAACCAAACTGATTGAGTTGCCGCAACGTGGCGTCCAGCCGGCGGTCTTCCGGCTTGAGAAGTGCCGACGCGACGCTGTAGAGCTGACTGATAGTGTCGTGATTGAGCTGGCGATAAGCCGCAATCTTTCGCTGCAGCTGCACCATGTCCGCAGTGCGATGATTTACATCGCGCAGCGCGTTCAATCCGATGGCGCCGCTGACGAGCATCAAGGCAACGATGCCGAGAAATGCTGCAAGCAACTTGGCGTGAATCGATGCCTTGGTCCGCGCGACCAGTCGTGGTAACCACTCAATCAACTGGTTTCACCCTCATGCACGAGTGATCTCAGATCACTTATAAACTC
>JBFKXV010000395.1:0-3059 GCA_041637935.1 Burkholderiales bacterium
ATGAAGAGCTCGAGCAAATCCGCTGCACTACCGCTTTTCAAGAAAGACATGCTGCCGAACGAAATCCAGGAGCTGACCGAGTCCACGCTGGTCAAGTACTTTGGCGAAGGCAGCTCGGTAGTGACGACCAGGAACCTGCGGCCGCATCGCTTCGGTGAGTACCGCGGCATGATGTTCGATTTCGATGCGACCGTGTCCGACAATCCGGACTACCAGGGAACGGCAGGTGCGTTTGTCGCTAACGACAAGCTCTATATGTTGTTTTTCCTTGGCGCGATGCCGTACTACTTCGACAAGCATTCAGCGGCCGCTACTTCGGTCATCCAGAGCGCCATGTTAGCCAGCGGCAGCAATGTACCCGTAAGCAATTAACGCGTTTGCAGGGGCGTTGAATCCAGGAATGGTCTGACGCCCACCACCTTGTAAAGAGCGTCGGGCTGGTAAGCCGTGTTGCCCTTCATCACCAGCGTCGCACGGCGGATCGCACTGATGTCCGCAAGCGGATTGCCATCCAGAAGTACGAGATCGGAGTCCTTGCCGACACGGATGGATCCCGTTCGGTCATCCACGCCGACAACGCGTGCCGAGTCGAGGGTCGCGATCCTCAATACGTCGGCGTTCGCTATTCCTGCCTCCGAGTAGAGTTCCAGCTCGCGGTGAATAGTAAATGCGGCATAGTGGTCGCTGCCAGGCACGAGCTGGACGCCACTATCGTGCAGCTTGCGCAACATGGCCGCCTGCTTGACCGCCGACTTTGCCCAGGCATCCACCTTGTCTTCACCCATATCCATATCCGGCTTGTACAGGCTGCGACGAATTGAGCTTGGCAGGTGATCGGCAACCCTCGCAAATGTCGGGTCCGGATTCCCCGCGTGGTGAACCAATTGCGTATTGAATATTGCAGCCGTCGGGTCGATTACCACGTCGTTTTCAACAAGCAGCGCAATAAAATCCTCCACCTCATCACTGTTGAGATCGAGTTCCCCGGCCGCGTCACCGTAGAGGGTAAAACGCAGTTGTTTGCGCGTGTCTTCGCGATCGCCCGCCAGGAAATTGAGAAATACCATATTGATGTGCTGAATCTCATCGTAGCCGGCCCGCACCGCCTGCTCCGCTGACATGAAAGCCGGGATATGCCCGCTCAAACGCATGCCATGACCGTGTGTTCGCTCGGCGATATCGTCCACCCATGACGGATCGATGGAACTGTACAGCTTGATCTGCATGTAACCGTGCTCGGCGAAGAAATCGACCCGCTCGAGCGCCTCTTGCAGCGACTTGACGGTCTTGCCCGTGGCGTAAGGGCTTGCCTGGTCAATGAAACCCGACCGATAGGTGTTCGGCCCGATGACCTCACCCGAATCGTGCTTGGCCGTCAGCTCCATGATTTGTTCATGCACGCTGCCAATGTCGCGAACACTAGTGATGCCGCCGGCGATATTCAACACCCCGTCTGACAGGTCGAAATGGCCGTGCATGTCCCAAAGCCCGGGCATCAGCGTCTTGCCACTGCCGTCGATGCGAAGCGCTTTTTCCATCTCGATACTGTCGGCGGAAATTGCCGCGATTTTGCCATTGACCACCATGACATGGTGATCCTCAAGGAGTACACCTCGCTCGACATCAACAACATCAACGTTCTCAAATGCGACCGCGCCGTTCAGTACAGTGGCGAGGTCGCCGGACATTCGTTCGATAACAAGGCCATTCTGCTCAGTCTGAATAGCACTTAGCTTGTCGAGTTCTGCCGGGTCCCAGCCCTTTGGGAGCATGCCCATCCAGCCGCCGAAATCCAGAACCGCCAATTCGAGTTTCTCATCGAACCATGCATAACCCGGCGTAAAGCCGAGCCCTGAAATCGCATAGAGCGTTAATGTCTGTGTGCCGGTTCGCGTCACAACGTCTGCCGTTGTCAATCGTTCGACACGTGCCGTTCCCGATGGTAACAACGCAATCTCCCCATCGATGTTTGCAACGGCAGCACGCACCAATGCCGCGATACTCAATGATCCCCACTCGGTGGCCACATAGAAGCCGGGTGTATCCGTGGTCGCGCTACCACTGTCACCGGCCGTGCGCCAACGCGCAACGCCGTCTTCATAGCTGAAGGACTCATCGATCGGTGCGCCAAACGCTGAAATGCCGGTGATCTTCTGCGCCACCACCAGGCCATCGCTATCGAGCTGCATTTCGGAATTAACCGTGTACTCGCGGTTGTTCCAGTGCACAAAAGACTCGGCCGTAATTTTCCCGTCGCCGGTTCGCACAACCGTGGACCGGCCTGCCGGGGTTCCCTCAGACAACCATTCATATTCCGCTGTCGTGCCTACGCTCGCCGCAGCCGGGAGCTCGGCATCGGGCTCCTTACTGCAAGCCACAATGCTACAGGCGAGAACTAGCGTAAGCCCGATCCTGGTGCCAGGCGCCATTGCTATAGGAATATGTGTCATTGCCAGTAAAACCGCTGTGTGGTCCGGTCGCCCGTCACTTTCTCGTTCAACGTCGCCGCATCGTAGAGCCTGCCGTTAAGCATAACCATGTCCACTTTGTCTGTCTGAAAAATATCTTCCACGACGTTGGCGTCGATAACCACGAGGTCGGCAAGTTTGCCTACTTCGAGCGAGCCCAGGTCGTTCGCAAATCCGAGTGCTTTAGCCGGGGCCATCGTTGCTGTTCGCAGTGCTTCGATCGACGACATGCCGCCCTGGGCGAAGCTCCAGATCTCCCAGTGGCTGCCCAGCCCTTCACGCTGACCGTGTGCGCCGATGCTGACCATAACGCCCTGATCAGCGAGCAATTTTGACGTCGCCGCGCTGATCGTGTGGTGGTACTCGGCTTCCGGCGCCATAAGCCGGCGCACGGCGCGTGGCTGCAGGACGTGTGGCGGCACGAAGTTCGAGAGAATCGGGTGCTTCCAGACTTCAGTTTCCTGGTACCAGTAGGTCTCGGCGCTGAGGCCACCGTAGGTGACAACGAGTGTCGGCGTGTAGGCCACGTTAGTCTGGCCCCAGAATTGCAGCACGTCGTCATACAGCATGGACTGCGGCAGGTTGTGCTCG
>JBFKXV010000396.1:0-3054 GCA_041637935.1 Burkholderiales bacterium
CGCTCAAGACCGTGCAGTCCCGCTGTTGGCAGCCGGTGCGGCGCGAAGATTGAGTCCAGCGTGTCTATGCTGCGGCCACTGACCAGTGCCACGGCACCATCGAGCCGGGTCAAAATGACCTCGAGAATACCGAGCAGGTTGTCACTTGCCTCGACGCCGTCAGGCGTGTCGCGCAGGTGCAGAATGGTCCCGTCGACATCGAGGAACAATGCCCAGTTGGGCGCTGGAGTCAGTGCCAGAGCAGAAGCGGTGCGCATTGTTAATACCGATGCCTGTCGAGTTGGATAGGTCCTGAGCGCATAACTGTATCTCATCTGGTTTGCTGCTCGTTAGCCGGCCCTGTTCAGATCCGCTTTTCCCCCAGCCCGGGACGCGGAGTTCAGTACTCCCGCCCTTCGCAGGGGTCTCGCAACCGTATAAAGTTGTCTGTTGACTGCTTAAACGGTGCAATAGTTGAGCCAGCGCAGGCGCGGCTCCGCGTCGCTGCAGGGTAATGCCGGCAAGCGCGAATTCAATAAAAGCTGAGAAAACGCGCTTTTCTGGGTAGCCAGCCGCGCTGAAATGGCGGGCGCCGTGTATATTTCGTCTAGCGAGTATTTATCGGGGCGAGTTGGCTGTTGCGTTTTTTGAGGCAGCGCAGCATATCGTCGATGTGACCGGATTCATGGCCAAAGGTGGAATCAGACAAAAAAGGAATCGGGAAGGACGGCTGATTGTGGTATCCAACCGCGTCGCCGATCCGAAACGGGATCGCAAGGCGGGTGGTCTTGCAGTGGCGGTGGGCGAAACATTGGAGGCCACCGGCGGCGGGTGGTTTGGTTGGAGCGGCGAAGTTACTCCCAACGCGAGGCGAGTCAAGCCCATCGTCAAACTCATTGACGGCATCTATATCGTCACAATTGACCTGACCAGCGAGGAACTCGATGGATTTTATTTCGGGTTCTCCAATCAGTGCCTGTGGCCGATCCTGCACTACCGGGTCGACCTGGTGCATTTTGAGCAGGAGTATTACGACAAGTACCGCATCGTCAACCGCCGCTTTGCGGACGCCCTGGCGCAGTTCCTCGGTCCGAATGACATCATCTGGATCCACGATCTGCACCTGATCCCGATGGCGGCCGAGCTGCGCCAGCACGGTTGCAAACAACCAATCGGTTTTTTCCTGCACGTGCCGTTTCCACCTCCAGAAGTCGTGGCTGCACTTCCGCGGCATCACGATCTTTTCAAAGACATGATGGCGTACGATCTTCTCGGATTTCAAACGCAGCGCGACACCGCGTGTTTCCGCAACTATGCAATGCAGGAACTGGGCGCGGTGACGCTCAGGGATGGTTCGCTGCAGTTCGCCGGCCATCGGATTCAATGTGGTGCTTATCCGGCCGGCATCGACGTAGACTCATTCACGGAACTCAGCACGAACGCCGCGGCGCGCAAACAGATTGCCTCACTCGGTGAATCGGTTGGTAAGCGCGCCATGATTGTCGGGGTTGACCGGCTCGACTACTCCAAGGGCCTGGTTGAGCGTCTCAAGGCCTATCGCGCGTTTCTCAAGACCTACAAGGACAATCGCAATAAAGTGGTGCTGATGCAGGTCACGCCACCTTCTCGCGAAACGCTCGAGTCCTACGCTCAGATTCGGCGCGAGCTGGACCGCCTCGAAGGCGATATCAACGGCGAGTTCGGCGAAATGGACTGGACGCCGGTGCGCTACATCAGGCGCGCCATCAGCCGCTCCAAGCTGGCAGCGCTGTACCGCGGCAGCCGCGTCGGGCTGGTCACGCCGCTGCGCGACGGCATGAACCTGGTTGCCAAGGAATACGTCGCAGCGCAGGACGAAAACGACCCGGGTGTGCTCATCCTGTCTCGTTTCGCCGGTGCTGCCGAAGCGATGGAACAAGCGCTGATCGTCAATCCATATGATGAAGAGCAGGTGGCCTACGCTCTGCAAATGGCGCTGCACATGCCATTGGAGGAGCGGCGTGAACGTCATCAGGCGTTGCTTGCAACCATCAAGAAGGAAGACGTTCACGCCTGGAGCAGAGAGTTCCTGACGCGACTGCAACGTACCAAGAGCGATTTTGCCGGCACCTTGCCGCTGAATAGAAAAGGGGAAACGCGGCGCCCGGCGAAGAGCGCGAAAGTACAAACGGCGTAACACCGGGATCAGCTACCGCTCCGGTAGGAAATGCTTCAACAGGAATTGCTTCGATCAGAACACCACCTCTGGCCCGCCATGACGGCTATCCAGAACACAACTTAAGCGCGATAATTTCAAGGGTATACACAACGTACAATGCCGGACCATTGCAGGTACCGGCTCGGTTTAAAGGGGAGAAAAAACACCATGGCGCGCAAATCTGCAGGCAAATCGGTCAAGGCTTCCGGCAAACGTGATCCGTCGAAACTCCGGTCGCGGCAGTGGTTCAAGAATCCGGCCAATCCCGAGATGACAGCGCTTTACATCGAGCGTTACATGAACTGGGGAATCACCCGCGAAGAGCTTCAATCCGGCGCGCCCATTATTGGCATCGCCCAGTCGGGCTCGGATTTGTCGCCGTGTAATCGTCACCATCTCGAACTCGCCAAGCGCACTCGCGAAGGTATTCGCGAAGCCGGCGGCATACCGTTCGAGTTTCCGGTACACCCGATTCAGGAGACCGGCAAGCGGCCAGGCGCGGCCCTGGACCGCAATCTTTGCTACCTCGGCCTGGTCGAGTTGCTCTACGGCTACTTCATTGACGGCGTTGTGCTCACAACCGGTTGCGACAAGACGACGCCGGCACAACTGATGGCGGCAGCGACCGTGGATATACCTGCCATCGTTGTCTCAGGCGGGCCGATGCTCAATGGCTGGTTCCGCGGCAAGCGCACCGGCTCCGGAACGATTGTCTGGGAGGCACGCAAGCTGATTGCCGCCGGCGAGATCAGTCACGAGGAATATATTGAAATCATCGCATCCTCGGCACCGTCGGCCGGCCATTGCAACACCATGGGAACTGCATCGACCATGAATTCGCTTGCCGAAGCGATCGGCATGTCGCTGCCGGGAAGCGC
>JBFKXV010000397.1:0-3040 GCA_041637935.1 Burkholderiales bacterium
GCCTCGGACATTTCCACCATGAAGGTGGATTGCCCGCCCGCCAGGTTATCCGACGCGCCGATGCGGGTGAAAATTTGGTCGACAGGGCCAATGCATGCACGCGAAGCGGGAACGAAGCTGCCAACATGGGCCAGCAGAACAATCAGTGCCACCTGGCGCATGTAGGTAGACTTGCCGCCCATGTTCGGCCCGGTTATGAGTAGCAGCCGGCGTTTTGGCGCGAGGCGTGTGTCGTTTGGAATGAACTCATCGATCTGGCGCTCGACAACCGCGTGTCGGCCGGCATCGATTTCGATACTTTCCTCGTCGTGGAAAGACGGTCGCGTGTAGCCCGAATTCACTGCTGTGCGCGCGAATGCGATCAATGCATCGAGTTCGGCGGCCGCGTGCGCAACGCATTGCAAGGCGGAAAGATGCACATTGACTTGTTCGAGAAGTTGTTCGTACAGCTGTTTTTCGCGCTTCAATGCGCGATCTTTTGCCGACAGCGCCTTGTCCTCGAACGTTTTGAGTTCCGGCGTGATGTAGCGTTCGGCATTTTTCAGCGTCTGGCGGCGCCGGTAGTCGTCCGGCACATTTGCCGCGTGAGCGCGCCCCACCTCGATGTAGAAACCGTGCACCCGGTTGTACTCGACTTTGAGTGTCTGAATACCGGTGCGCTCGCGTTCGCGCCTCTCGAGTGCGATGAGGAACTCACCGGCATCTTTGTGGATGGCCCGAAGCTCGTCGAGTTCGGCGTCATAGCCGTCGTTGATGACGCCGCCCTCATGTAACACGTTAGCCGGTTCGGCGCGAATCGCCGAGTCGAGCAGGTCCACAAGCTCAGGACAGGGCGCTGTTTCATCGGCAAGTTCGCGGATGCGGCGTACGGTGGCGTCCTGCATCGCCTGGCACAGCTGCGGCAGCAGTTTCAGCGTCTGGCGCAATCCGGACAGATCGCGCGGGCGGGCGCTGCTCAAAGCAACCCGGGTGCTGATTCGCTCGATGTCGGAAAATCCGCTCAGTATTGCGTGCAAAGCGTGAAACGGTGCCTCGGTACGCCCCGACGCGAGCCAGTCGACGGCTTCAAGGCGCTTGATAATGACCTGCCTGTCGCGCAAGGGATGGTGCAATGCGTGACGCAGCCAGCGGCTGCCCATACTGGTCGCGCAGGTGTCAAGCAAAGACAATAGTGTCGGCGCTGCTTCGCCACGCAAGGTTTCGCTGATTTCGAGATTACGCCGCGTCGCGGCGTCGAGCGCAATGAACTCGGTGCCGCTCTCCACCTGCAAACCGCGCACGTGCGCGATGGTGCCGCCCTGGGTCGATTGCGCATAGCCAAGCAACGCACCGGCCGCCGAAATGGCGTTGGTCAGATGCTGGCAACCGAATCCGTCAAGATCGCGCGTTTCGAATTGCCGGGTCAGGGTACGCACCGCGGCGTCGTAATCGAACTGCCAGTCGGGCAGTCGCTTGACGGCACACGCCAGCGCTTCCGGTATTTCCAACGGGTTGTCTTCCGAAACCAACAGCTCGGCTGGCTGCAATCGCAGCAGTTCGGCAGCCAGATCCGCTGGCGCGCATTGCTTGACGCTGAAACGGCCGCTGGCAAGTGACAGCCACGCCAGACCAAGTGTTTCACTCGACTTGCATAGCGCCATCAACAGATTGTCGCGTTTGTCATCGAGCAGCGCGGTGTCGGTCAGCGTGCCCGGTGTCACGACGCGGGTTACTTTGCGCTCGACCGGACCTTTGGATGCGGCCGGATCGCCTACCTGCTCGCAAATCGCAACCGACTCGCCAAGGCGTACCAGTTTCGCCAGGTACTGTTCGGCGGCATGAAACGGCACACCGGCCATGCGCACGGGTGTCCCGGCAGATGAACCGCGCGAGGTCAGCGTGATGTCAAGCAGCCGGGCGGCCCGCTCAGCGTCGTCGTAGAACAATTCATAGAAGTCGCCCATGCGGTAGAACAGCAGCTTGTCGGCGTGCTCGGCCTTGATGCGCAGGTACTGCTGCATCATCGGCGTGTGCCGGGTTGCTCTGGAAGCCGGGTTATCGTGTGCCGCTTTGTCTGCCGGGCTGTTCATTGCTCGAGGGCCTGTTAACGCAGCCAGTTTTGCAACTCAGTTTCTCAGTTGGGCGGAAATATGCGGCCGGATCGCTTGCAGCAACTGAACAAAAATCTTTGGATTGGCGGCGATGATGCGGCCGTTCTCCATGTAATTCGGCTCACCTTCGAGATCGCCGACCAGTCCGCCAGCCTCGGTAATCATCAAAATGCCGGCCGCCATATCCCACGGAGAGAGCCCGATTTCCCAGAAACCATCGAGGCGTCCCGCCGCGACACTGGCGAGATCGAGTGCCGCCGCGCCAGGGCGGCGAATTCCGGCGGTCTTCATCGTCAGGTCTTTGAACATCGCGGTATAGGCGTCGATGTCGGCGCCCATGCGAAACGGGAACCCGGTGCCAATCAGCGTATCAATCAGCTTGTCACGTTTTGACACGCGCAGGCGTTTGTCGTTGAGATAGGCACCGCTGCCTCGCGATGCCGTGTACAAGTCGTTGCGGGTCGGATCGTAAATGACAGCATGTTGAACCTGACCTTTGTGAGCCAAAGCAATCGACACCGCGTAGATCGGCAAGCCATGCAAGAAGTTGGTCGTGCCGTCGAGCGGATCGATGATCCATTGATATTCCGACTGACCTGAAGCGCCGCTTTCCTCTGCTAAGATCGCATGGTCCGGATAGACCCTTTTGAGCGAGTCGACGATCGCGTCCTCGGCGGCGCGGTCGACCTCGGAAACCAGGTCATTGAGACTCTTGTGGCGCACCGTGAGGGCATCGAGATTGTCCGAAGCGCGATTGATGATGGCGCCGGCGCGGCGGGCGGCTTTAACCGCGAAATTCAGCATCGGGTGCATATGGATTCGATTGTAATTAGTGACTCGATCTCTATGATTCGATCTGAGTTGGTGGCTCGGGCTGTGAAAGAGCGAAACTGAAATTTTAAATGAATGTCGATTCGGATGAGTGCAACTTTCTGGTTATGTGGCGGTTA
>JBFKXV010000398.1:0-3031 GCA_041637935.1 Burkholderiales bacterium
CAGCAATCGCAATTCGGTCAAACCGTCGATTAATTGTCCGTGTCGAACAAACTCAGTAACGCAACTGCGCTTTCCATCCAAGAGGGTGCAAGCACGGCGCCGCAGGATCTGTTCTGGCTTGAACAGAACATACCGTGCCAGGTCGCGTGCCCGGCCGGTACCGATATCCCGGCTTATCTCGAAGCGATTTACCACGGCCGTTTTGATGAGGCCTACCAAATCAATCTGCGAGACAACGTGTTCCCGGCCGTTCTCGGGCGGGTCTGCTCACGGCCGTGCGAGGACGCGTGCCGGCACGGCCGGGACGGCAACGGTGATGCGGTGGCGATTTGTTTCTCCAAACGCTCGGCAGCGGATTTCACGGATTCTTCCCCGGTAATCCTCGAGCCGCTGTTCCCGTCAAGCGGAAAACATATTGCAATCATCGGAGCAGGCGTTGCCGGCCTGGCTGCGGCGCGCGACCTGACGCTGTTCGGGCACCGGGTAAGCGTGTATGAGAAACACGTTCGTCCCGGCGGCATGCTCAATCAGGGTATTCCGGCGTTTCGTCTGCCCAGAGACGTGATCAACCGCGAGCTCGATCAGATTACCGCTTTGGGTGTTGAGATTCACTGCGGAGTTGCGGTCGGTGATGATGTGTCATGCGATGATTTGCTGGCGCGCCATGATGCGCTGGTGTTCGCCGCCGGCACATTGCGGCCCAATGTCCTGGGACTGCCGGGCGAAGGACTCGACGGAGTCGAACACGGGCTGCGATTTCTGCTCGAGGTCAACGAGCTCGGACGACGTCGGGTCGGCAAGCGTGTGGTGGTGATCGGAGGCGGCTATACCGCGATGGACTGCGCCCGTACAGCGGTGCGGCTCGGTGCACAAACTGCGGTCTATTACCGTCGCGGCCGCGACGACATGGTGGTGCTTCCGGGTGAGGTCGAGGAACTGATCGCGGAAGGTGCGGCGCTGAATAATCAAGTTGCACCGCTCGGCTTCGAAGGCGCGCGCCAGGTATCAGGCGCGCGGCTGGTACGCACCGAACCGGGTGATGCGGGAAGTGACGGACGGCGGCTGCCGCGGGAAGTTACCGGCAGTGAACTCGTCGCGGACGCAGATACCGTCATTCTCGCCACTGGCCAGTTTCCGCAGACGTCCTGGCTGGGTGAGACGTTCAAATCCGAACTGCTGAGTGAAGATGGCTGGCTGAATAGCGGCAAGGCCTGGCGCACTGCCAATTCCAAGGTCTTTGCGGCCGGCGATTTTGCGCTCGGCGCAACGACCTTGATAGAGGCGATTGGTCACGCACGAAAATGCGCCCTGGCGGTGGATGAGTACCTTATGGGGCAGATGCGCATTGGCACGGTGGCGCGCGCCGAAAAACCATTCCGGTCAAAAATCGCAGACGGGCGCACTACCGGGCGCACGGCGCAGATGAACGTCATCCCGATTCATCCGATGCCGGTTCTGCCGCTCGAGAAGCGTGTCGGCGAGACGGAGGTGGAAACCGGCTATGCCACTGCCACCGCCAAAGAAGCGGCATCACGCTGCTATCTGTGCCATTACAAGTTCGAGATTATCGACTCCGAATGCGTGTTGTGCGATGAGTGCCTCAAAGTCAAACCGGTCCCGGGCTGCATTGTCGAAATTGCCGATTTGCAGCGTGACGATTCAGACCGTATTACCGGCTACACGCCGGTGCAACGCGGCTTGACTGATTCCCTTTACTACAATCGCCTGTGGATCGACCAGGATCAGTGCGTCCGGTGCGGGCAGTGTGAGGCGGTTTGCCCAGTCAACGCCATCACCATCCAGAAGGTCAGCCTCACCAAACAACCGGTCTGAGTTTCGCTTGCATACTGTCGCCAGCCGGCGACGTCGCTGCGGCCGCGCTTTTCAACTTTCAATGCTGCGCCTATACTTTGTGCAGTAACTTGGAGGCCGCGCCACGTGCCCGTTTCCGGGTAACGGCGAGGTAACTTTTGTGCGGAGCAACAAGTGGCACTTATTCTGGCTTTAGACATGGCCGGCGTGCCGAGCCGGTGGTTAGTGGTAGAGGACGCGATCACGTACTATGCGCGGCATATGGTTGCGTGGTCGCTCGGCGATGTTGTGGCCACCTATCACGGCGGCATGTCACGGCTGACCGGGACACGTTCCGAGCTATCCACGCGCAGCATTATCGCCATCAAGGGCGCGATGGACTTCACCAAAGGTGCCCAGCACCCGCATCTCTCCAACTCGGCGCTGTTTTCCCGCGATCGCCATGTATGCGCCTATTGTGGCGAGCGCTATCGCGAACGCGAGTTGTCGCGTGACCACGTCATCCCGGCACACGCCGGTGGCGAGGATCGCTGGATGAACGTTGTCACGGCGTGTCGCTCCTGCAACATCCGGAAAGGTGGGCGCACGCCGGAATCGGCACATATGCCGCTGCTGTACCTGCCTTACATCCCGAACCGCTACGAACATCTGATTCTGCAGAACCGCCGCATACTGCAAGATCAGATGCAGTACCTGATGGCAAAGGTACCCAAGCACAGCCGGCTTCATAGCTAGGGCCTGTTAACGCATGGATCGGATATGCGTTAACAGGCCTTAGCCTGGCATCAAAACCACACCAACCGTCTGTCTGCTTTTGGCGATCGGTACATCGCCGGGTGTTTAGCGGCTAGACCCGGAAAGTAACGTTCAGGGCCGGCTTGAAGCCTGGCTCACGGTTGGTCGCGTTGTCGCCCTGAAATGTCTTTTTTCGGCTATATTTTGCTGGCAGCGACCCAGTCGGCCGGGTGCCGATCGAAACTTATGGTCTTGCACTTCGTCTGATGTGTTTTCGGAGTCAATTTGTTAATCATGAAAAACATCCTTGCAATTATTGTCGTTGCCGTGTCCTTGACAGGCTGCCAATCCAATCCGGTCACCGGCCGGTCGCAGTTGATGCTGGTCTCGGAGGACACAGCGATTGCGCAGTCGGCGGAGGCCTATTCCGCGATGGTCAAACCGCTCGCAGAAAAGGGTAAAGTCAATAGCGATCCGAAAGTGC
>JBFKXV010000399.1:0-3017 GCA_041637935.1 Burkholderiales bacterium
ACGACCCGGCGTTCGATCCCGTGTTGCAGGCTGCCTCGGGAATCATGGCGCGTTACGGCCAGCCGGACAAACCGGTAATGCACGGAATCGCTTCGTGTGTCGACTACATGACCGGATATTGTGCCGCACTCGGAATCACTCAGGCCTTGTTCGCACGCGAGCAGGGCCATGGCGGAAGCCTGGTGCGTACATCACTGGCGATGGGCGCACAGCTGGTGCAATTCCCTTTCATGACGCGCCACAAGCAGTCGAAACAGATGATTGCTTCCGGTCAGCAAGCGTGCGGCACCAGTAGCGAGCAGCACCTCTACAGGTTGTCAGACGGATGGGCTTTTGTTGGCTGCCGCGGGGGCGATGGCGATAAACTGGCAAGAGCAGTTGGTGCGACGTCTGTTAGCGCAGGAGCAATCGGCGAACGGCTGCGGGAATTCAGCCTTGCACAGTTGCGCAAGCAACTTACGTCGATACCGGGCGCCGGCGCAATCGCGGTCAAGTCATTGGCGCAACTTCGCGAAGAGCACACCGTTGACAGCGCAACCGCGGGCAGCGATGCCATTCCGCACAAATCATTCCGGTTGCGGCGCGGCCCGCATCCATCCGGCTATCCGACGACAGTGCCTTTGGCGACGTGGATACGCCCGGCGACATCAACCGTTACCGTACTCAAGCCAGCGCCCGCACCAGGCGAACACACGGCTGCAATACTGCGAGAAGCAGGCTACAGCGAAGAACAGGTGGCAGAGCTGATCGATCAAGAGGTCGTACACACCCGCTGGAAGTTACTGCGGCATTACCTGCCGCACTAACGGTGGGCCGAAAAGCCGCAAACAAACACGACCCAATTCGATCAGGCAGTCTGTGTGCGATGCAAGGCGTAATGTACGAACCAGTCGATCGATTCGGGGTTCGACATCGAATCACGGTTGACCGACGTTTCGACCGGCATGCCAAGCAGGATCTTCTTGATCGGCACCTCCAGCTTCTTGCCGGAGATCGTTCGCGGCACGTCGGGAATCGCAACCAAATCGTCGGGCACATAACGCCCCGACAGTTGGGCGCGAATGGTCGAGTGCAGCTTGTCGCGTAAGTCGGGTGGCACGTTTTCGCCGCCACCAGACAAGACAACGAATAACACCATGAACGATTTGCGGCCGAGAAATTCGAGATCGATCACCAGCGAATCCATCACTTCCGGAAAAGCCTCGACCACCCGGTATATTTCACTGGTACCCATGCGGATGCCATGACGGTTAATGGTCGAGTCGGATCGACCATAAATCACGCCCGTTACTGACTCCTTTCGTGGAATCAGCTTGAGCCAGTCGCCATGCTTCCAGACGTTGGGCCACGTTTCGAAATAGCTCTCGTGATAACGCTTACCTCCTTCATCGCCCCAGAAGTACAGCGGCATCGATGGAATCGGTTGCGTGCAGACCAGCTCGCCGACTTCGTCGTACACCGGTTGGCCGGCATCGTTGAACGCGTAAGTCGCCACACCCAGACCACGGCACTGCATCTCGCCGGCATATACCGGAAGCGTCGGACAGGCACCGACGAAGGCGGTGCCCGGATCGGTGCCGCCGGAAATCGAGGCGAGCAAAAGATCGCCGCCTACCTTTTCGTAGACCCAGCGATAGGCATCCTCGGTCAACGGTGAACCGGTCGCTCCCAGTGTACGAATCGCAGACAGGTCGAACTGGCGGCCGGGCTCAAAGTCGTTGTTACGACAAAGCCCGATAAACGCAGGGCTGGTACCAAAAAAACTGATGCGCTCATCCTGCGCCAGTTTCCAAAGTGTGCCGACGTCTGGATAGCCGGGATTGCCGTCGAACTGAATGACCGTGCAGCCGCTCAACAGACTCGATACCAGCAGATTCCACATGATCCAACTGGTGGACGAAAACCAGAAAAAGCGGTCGTTCTCATCGATATCCAGATGCAAGCTCAGTCCCTTGAGGTTCTCGATGATAGTGCCGCCATGGCTGTGCACAATCGGTTTCGGCATCCCGGTCGTTCCCGACGAGTACACCACCCATAACGGGTGCTGGAACGGCACTGGCAGAAATTTGGGCGCAGCGCTGCGTGCCAGCGCTTCCGACATGCGGATTATCTTGATATTGCGCCCGTCAATGTTGCCAAGATCGAGTTCAGCATCGGTGCTGAGATAGTTGACAAAAATCACTGCCTCTATCGAAGGCAGACTTGTAACGAGTTCGCGTACCGTTTCGCACCGGTCGAAATCCTTGCCGCCGTAACGGTAACCGTCAATAGCAAAGAGCACCCGCGGTTCAATTTGCCGGAAGCGATCGAGCACACTTGCCGGGCCCATGTCCGGTGAACAACTCGACCAGATCGCGCCGCGGCTGGCCGCAGACAGCAATGCCATGATGCTCTCGGGAATATTCGGCATGTAGGAAACAACGCGGTCGCCGGGCTGCACACCCAGTTCGCCGAGCGTCGCCGTCAACGCGCCGACTTTCTCCGCAAGTTGCGCCCGTGAGATCTCAGTGCGTTCGCGAACCTCGGAACAAAAAATCAGCGCCGGTTTGGCGCTCAGCGCGGAACGTGCCGTAGGAGCCAGCGCATGCTCGGCATAGTTGAGCGTTGCACCGTCGAACCACTTGGCACCGGGCATGACGCGCTCGTCGAGCACCTGTCGATAAGGCTGATGCGCGCGCACGCCGCCAAATTCCCAAACCGATTCCCAGAAATCCTCGATCTTGTCGACCGACCAGCGCCACAATGATTCGTAATCGGAGAACTCGAGTCCACGAGTCTCGCGCAGCCATCGCAGGTAACGGGTCATTCCAGCGCGTTCAACACGTTTCGGTGACGGGCGCCAAATCGGAGTAACAGACATGTGCTACCAATTCAACGCGGCATCGACGCCGGCGTCAGTAAGTTGACACCTTCTCACCGCACTTACGCCTGCTTGCGAAATCGCGAGAAGTCGGGTTTACGTTTCTCGAGAAAAGCGCTGAATGCTTCTTTTGCCTCGTCCGAGGCAAGGCGTTCAG
>JBFKXV010000400.1:0-3014 GCA_041637935.1 Burkholderiales bacterium
CCACGACACAAATACACCGCAGCCTCTTGTTTCGTATAGGTCGATACGATCGAGCTGCGGCAGTTGTGGCGCGACTTCGCCGCGTATCCAGCGCGCCAGACTCAGTGCGTCATTGTCACCGATCCCGGCCAGTTCATTGAGCGGTTGGTGATCGAGCCGCGCAAATACCGGCGCGAACACCTCCTTTACATCACCGTAATCAACCGTCCAGCCCATCAACTGATCCAGCGGTGCGTGTACGTGCAGGCGCACCACGAAGGTATGGCCGTGCAAGCGTCTGCGGCGATCGCCGCTCGGTGCACGTTTGAGTTGCACCGCACTGTCCAGCGTGAACTCTTTCCAGATGCGATAGCACTGGCCGTCGAAATGTGCGCCGCTGGTCGCGGTTTCATAGACAGTCACCCACGACAGTTCAGGCAACTGCGGTTTGAGACGCTGCCAGATCCAACTCGACGCCAGTTCGCTGGTCGGATTTTCCAGGCCCGGTAAATCGTTAAGGCAAACGTGATCGAGTTGTTCGTGCAGTGGTGCCCAAAGCGCATCAATACGATCATAGTCAATACCGATCTCGCGCTCAGTCAGATCCATATCGGCGTGCACAATCACCTCGAATCCATGACCATGCATGCGTCCGCACTTGTGCCCCGCAGCAACGTTGGGTAACCGGTGCGCCGATTCAAACCTGTAGCGCCGCCAGATATGCGCATGCTCGCTCTGGTCAAGATCCACCCCTGCGTGCGGCGTGCTCTGAACGCCGACGTTTTCGATGCGCGACACGTCGAGGCGCGAACGCACCCAGCGCGCAATATTTTCGTCGGTCGGTTGCGCAATTTCCCGGTTCAGTTCGTTGTAGTCGAGCGGCGCGACGGTTTCGACAAGCCGGGTACGCAACTTCGCGATCTCGGCGCCGGGGAAATCCGCCCATCCTGCGGGTATTTCGCAGCGCACATCAGCCAAATATCCATGACCGTGCAAACGAGCCGAACGGTGCCCTTCCGGCAGCAACCCGACCCGGCAGGCTGCCTCGAACCCGGCAGCCGCGGTAAACAAAATGCGCTCGTCACTCATCCAGTTCTATCTTGGCGCGCCTTGCCTGCTCAGCGAGCGCCACTCTGCAGACAGCAAAACGCCGTTCACGGCATCCAGGACACCATCTCGGCCGCACCGCCCGGGTTAAAAGGAACCTCAATCAGCCATGTGCCGCCCGTCTGATGCGCCCGCTTGACAGCATCGCCTACCTTAGAGGCCTCGACACGGACGGCGCTCACGCCGAAAGCCTCGCCGAATTTGACGAAATCGGGATTGGCAAGTTCGGCACCGATGTGGCGACCGCCGAACATACGGTCTTGATACTTGCGAATGGCGCCGAACGCATTGTCATTGAACACCAGTGCGACCAGATCGAGATTCAGAGCACGCGCCGTTGCCAACTCCTGCGCGGTGAACATGAAGCCGCCGTCGCCCGAGATCGAAACGACCGTTTGTCGCGGACACGCCAATTTGGCGCCGATCGCCGCTGGCAGCGAATAACCGAGCGTGCCGTAGGTTCCCGGATGTATCAGCGTGCGCGGCAGATACGTTTCCAGGCACAGTGGCATCCAGTAGCCAACCAGAGTCAGATCATCAACAAAAATGGTGTCCTCCGGCACGGCAGAGCGCAGGCTCTCAATCAGCGGCAACACCGGATCAGCGCGTTCCGCCAGTCTGGCGCGCTTCTTTTCGCGAAAGCCATCGATATCGAACCAGCTTGCCGCGGCCTCATCCTTTCCCAATGCCGCTACCAGTGCCTCGAGCACCAGAGCCGCGTCGCCAACAATGCCGACTTCCACCGGACGACGCTGCCCGACAATCAATGGGTCGATATCGATTTGTACGATTCGATCCGGAAAGCGCGCGCCAGCGCTGGCATCCGATACGACATCGATGCGCGACCCAACCACCAGTACCAGATCGGCCTGCTCGAGCAATTCGTCGTACAAAGTCAGGCGGCCCCAGCCGTCGCCCAGCGCCAGGGGATGCCGGTCGGATATCGCGCCGCGCCCGAACACGCTGGTCACCACTGGCGCACCGAGTGCCTCGGCGAGCCGCGCAAGCAGCGGCGCAGCGGCGCCACTGTCGGCGCCGCCACCGGCATAAATGAACGGCCGCTTGGCCGACTGCAGGGCCGCCGCGGCACGCGCGATTGCGTCGGGGTTTCCCACTGGCCGATCGTCCTGCACCTGCGTCTGCAGCGTCACGTCCGCTTCACCGGTCTGCACATCGAGTGGCATTTCGATGTAGGCCGGACGCGGGCGTTGCGAGCGTATGACGCGCATCGCTTCGCGCACCACCACAGGAACGTCCGCCGGTGTCGACACCCGTGCCGTGTACCCACATACCGACCCGGCGACATTCAGTGAGTCGTTCAATTCATGAAAGTGCCCACCTTCGCGCTCCAGCTGTGCAAGCGCATTCTGTCCGGCAAACACCAGCATCGGCGCCGACTCGGAATACGCCATGCCCATACCGGTCAGTGCGTTGGTCAGACCCGGACCCGGCACTACAAAACACGCAGCCACTTTTCCTGACGCCCGCGCATAGCCGGCAGCCATGAGCGATGCCCCCTGTTCGTGGCGAACAGTCACCATGGTCAGCGCCGGGTCCTGGAAGACACCGTCGTACAGTGGGGTGTTGTGCGTGCCGACGATGCCGAAAACATGCTCGACGCCTTCGGCTTTCAATGCCGCGGCAACCGCCTGGCCGCCAGTCATGCGTGTCATTACTTCTCCCATTGCCGTGCGTGTATCGAACCGTGTAGTTTACCCATCCCGACGGGCAAGCGCTGGCACTTTACGCTAGTGTAGTGCTTCACTGTTCATGGCGCTTATGTTGGAAGATTGAACCTGCGTTTAAATGAACAAAAGTGGCGAAATCGACCTCAGACAAGGCGCAAACCGCAGCGAGGTGCGCCCGCGTACGGCGGAGCAGGGTTCGGTGAAGCCCGGAGCAGGGGCCCCGCGGAGCGGGGATGGGAC
>JBFKXV010000401.1:0-3013 GCA_041637935.1 Burkholderiales bacterium
AAGTATTTCCATGAGTCTGGCTTATTTTGCAATAATTGCATCCGAAGAGAATCAATAACGGGAAATGCCACCGTGTCGATCCAATTACGCCAAATAGCGCTTGTCGCGCCGCAGCTTGCCGCGGCAGTAGACGATCTCTCGGCCATATTCGGAATTGAGAAATGCCATGTCGACCCGGCTGTCGGCATCTGGGGTCTGGAGAACGCGCTGCTACCGGTCGGGCACAACTTTCTCGAGATTGTCGCTCCGGTGAAAGACGGAACCGCTGCCGGCCGGTTTCTCGAGCGGCGCGACGGCGCCGGCGGCTACATGGTGATCTGTCAGACAGAAACACGCGAAAATCAAAACGCCTGCCGTGAGCGAGCAGCCGCCGTCGGCGTACGTGTTGCCTACGCCGATGATGAACGCGAAGGCTTCAGCATCATGCAATTGCACCCAAGGGACCTCGAGGCTGCCTTTTTCGAAATCGACTGGGACGTCGAGTCCGATTTCACCGGTCGCTGGGAGCCGGCTGGTGGCACCGGCTGGACCAAGCATGTACGCACTGAACGCGTACGTGACTTCACCGCTATCGAATTGCAGTGCGAAAAGCCTTTCGAGCTGGCAAAAAAATGGGCACAAGTAGCGGATGTGCCGGTCACATCAGAAAAGGACCATCCCGTCGTGGCGTTAAATAACGCGAAGCTTCGCTTCGTAAAAGTCGAAGATGACCGTGGACCTGGTCTCGGCGGCGTCGACATCCTGGTCGATGACCGGAGCGGGTTACTCGCTGAGGCCAAGCAGCGTGATGCCTATGTCAGCGATGATCAGGTAATGGTATGCGGCACACGTTTTTACTTGTTGTGAGAGCTGCCCGCACGAGAAAAAAGATGTTGGGTGCAGGCCGGGTTAACTTCGATTGACCCGATGGGTTCGCCCGCATCGACGGTGTGACGGATCGCGCGACAATGGTCAACCCCGCCTGCCAGCGTACTCATGCAATCTCGATGCCACGGAAAACACCAGTAGCCCCCTCACAAAAACGCTGTTTTTCACAAGGCCGGTTCTTAATCCTGGGCTGTTCTTCGCATTTTGCCAATCGGTGACGCAGTGACTGGACACGATTGCCACGCCTGGCAGCCGGTGTGGAAAGTTACGATGACGCTGAAACCAGTGTTGTCAAATACGCAACTCAATCAGAAATGGTCCGCGGCTCGCGCATGCTGCCGTGAACACATCGGCAAAGCCTTCGAGCGTGTCAACGCGGCTTGCTTCCACGCCCATACCGTTAGCCAGACTGGTCCAGTCGAGCGCTGGCCGCGACAGGTCGAACAGCTCTTTGGAAGCGTGGCCCGGCTGCGCACCAACGGCGAGCAGTTCGCCATGCAAGATCTTGTACACACGGTTGGCAAATACCACGTTGATGACGTCGAGTTTCTCCCGTGCTTGCGTCCACAGCGCTTGCAAGGTGTACATACCGGCTCCGTCAGCCTGCAAGCACACTACCTTGCGGTCCGGACAAGCCATTGCCGCACCTGTCGCAGCGGGGAATCCCTGTCCAATCGCACCGCCGGTGATCTGAATCCAGTCGTGCGGCGCGGCGTTGAAGGTCGGCGCCAAAAGCGCGCGGCCCGAAGTCACGCCATCCTCGGAGACAATGCAATTCTCCGGAAGTAAAGCGGCCAGCGTATTAGCGAACGCAACTGGTTCAAACTGACCTTTGACAAGCTGCGGCTTGGTGTCCGCTTGTGGAATGGTCACCTTTTCCGGTGCACCCAGTTCATCCGCCAGCGCATTGAGCGCTGCCACCAGGTCATGCTCGGGACGCGCCAGTACATGCGTAATTGAATCCGCTGGTGCCAGCAGGCTCGGCTTACCGGGATACGCAAAGAACCCGGTTGGCGGCTGGGCGCCGACCAGAACCACATGGCGCACGCCGGATAGCACCTCGAGTGCCTTGTCGACAACGTAAGGAATACGGTCTACCGGTACGCGGCCGCGACCTCGCGCCATGCGCGGTAACTGAGTTGGCGATCGCAATGCTGCGCCAGTCACGCTGACCACACGCTGCGCGGCCACCAGGCCCGCTTCCGACAACGCCCGCCCGCTCAGCACCAACATCGCGGGTTCACCGCCGCGCAGCGCCTGCGCCACCGAACGTATGGTGTCGGGCGCAACCATGGGTGCTTGCGGAACCGGCAACGGTTCGGCGATTTGTCCGCCGTCACCCCACGCTGTGTCGGCAGGAAGAATCAGCGTCGCAATCTGTCCCGGCGAGGTCAGCGCCGCCTGGACCGCAGCGGCACCGTCGGGACCGACGCGCTCAGACGAGCCACTGGTCCTGACCCAATGCGAGACGGTACGGGCAAGCCCTTCGGTATCGAACGTCAGTGGCGAATCATAGGGGCGATGATAGGTCGCGTGATCACCGACGATGTTCACCATCGGCGAGTGCGCCCGTCGCGCGTTATGCACATTGGACAAGCCATTGGCCAGGCCAGGCCCGCAGTGCATCAAGGTAGCAGCCGGTTTACCGCTCATACGCGCATAGCCATCGGCACAGCCGGTGACAACGGTTTCGGCCAGGCCCAGCACGCAGCGCATGCCTTCGACCTTGTCGAGTGCGGCGACAAAATGCATTTCCGACGTGCCGGGGTTGGCGAAACAGGTATCGACGCTGCTCGACAGAAGCGAGCGCACCAGACTTTCGGCTCCATTCATGAATATCTTGCTCCCGAATACGTTAGCTTGAAACCTAACACAAACATCGAGGGTCAAAACTGCTCCGGAAAACAAGCTTCTCACGCTTGTTTATACTTGCGTCATGACCTGTGAAACGAGACATCAGTTAAACGGCCTGCGACCGGCACTGGCCCTGTTGGTCGCGAGCGTCACGCTTGGCCTGTTGCTCAGCGTGCCGGCCGCGCAAGCGCAGGACGCGCAGACCCCCGGGAGCGAGTTTCAGGATTGCGGTGACTGCCCGGTGATGGTGGTCATCCCTCCCGGCCAGTATGGCATGTTGATGCCGCCAATT